>NZ_JBHVPD010000002.1:125084-237296 GCF_042887525.1 Kitasatospora sp. NPDC057936 | reverse complement strand
CACCGCGCGTTCGTGCGCCTGGAGGACATCAGCCCGGGGTCGGACCCGACCGAACTGCGCACCATGGCCGACTACCTGGCCTCGCAGAACATCCCCTACGGGATCAACGTCATCCCCGTCTACACCGACCCCCGGGGCGTGTACAACAACGGGACGCCCCAGACCATCACCCTGGCCCAGGCCCCGGACGTCGTCGCCGCGCTCCAGTACATGCTCGCGCACGGCGCCGTCCTCATGAACCACGGCTACACGCACCAGTACAGCAACGTCAACAACCCCTACACCGGCGTCACGGCCGACGACTTCGAGTTCTTCCGCTCGCACGTCGACGCCGCCAACAACGTCGTCTACGACGGGCCGCCCGCCGAGGACTCCACCGCCTGGGCCCAGTCCCGGGTGACCGCGGCCCTCGCCGGCTTCGCCGCGGCCGGCCTGCCCAGGCCCGCCCTCTGGACCACCCCGCACTACGCCGCCTCGGCCGCCGACTACCGGGTCTTCGGCCAGAACTACACGGCCCGGCTGGAGCGTCCGCTGTACTTCGCCGGAACGCTGAGCGGCGCGCCCGTGAACCCCGGCCGCTACATCGGGCAGTTCTTCCCGTACGCGGTCAAGGACGTCTACGGTACGACCGTGCTCCCCGAGGACATCGGCAACTACGAGCCCGTGCCCGTCAACAACCACCCGGCACGGCTCCCGGCCGACCTGATCAACTCGGCCAGGGCCAACCTCGCCGTCCGCGACGGGGTGGCCAGCTTCTTCTACCACCCGTACTACCCCGTGGCGCCGCTCCAGCAGACGATCGACGGCATCAGGGCCCTCGGCTACACCTTCGTCGGCCCGATGGACCTGGCCAACTGAGCGGCCCGAACAGGTGAGGAGCTCTCAGCAGTGAACCCGGTGAAGAGGTCGGCCGCCGCCCTCGCGGTGCTGGCCGTCCTCTTCGTCGCCGCCGGATGCTCCGCGGAGTCCGGCGACGACGAGGACAAGCCCAAGCCCAGCCCCTCCTCGGCCGGTGCACCACCGACCGGCCGACCCGACGACGGGAAGACGAGCGAGATGCGCGGCATGACGCTCCCCTCGTGGAACACCGACGACTACGACAGCCCGCAGGCCGCGACCTACATCCAGCAGATCGCCGCCACCGGCACCCGGTGGGTGACCTTCACCCCGACCTGGTACCAGGACCGGGTCACCGACTCGGCCATGCGCACCACCGACGAGACCGCCGCCGACGACAGCCTGCGCAACATCATCCGCCTCGCCCACGACGCGGGCCTCAAGACGATGATCAAGCCCCACGTCGACCTGACCAAGGGCGGCGATCGCGCCGAGATCAGGCCGTCCGACCCGGACGCCTGGTTCACCGCCTACCAGGGCCTCATCACCCACTACGCCCAACTCGCCACCGACAACGGCGTCGACCAGCTCTCCGTCGGCACCGAACTCGCCGGCACCTCCCAGGACGGCGCGCACTGGAGCAGCGTCATCGCCGCCGTCCGCGACCGCTTCAAGGGCCCGCTGACGTACGCCGCCAACTACGACGAGTACAAGAAGGTCCCCTTCTGGAAGGACCTCGACGTCATCGGCATCGACGCCTACTGGCCGCTGACCGACAAGGCGACGACCGACCCGGCCCAGCTGCGCCAGGCGTGGCAGCCCATCGCCGACGAGCTCGCCGCGTTCTCCCAGAGCCGGCAGCGGAAGATCCTCTTCACCGAGGCCGGCTACGTCAGCCAGCGCGGCACGACGACGGCCCCCTACTCCTGGACCGTCAGCAAGCGCGACGGCGACGCCGAACAGGCCGCCGCCTACGAGGCGTTGCTCGCCACCTTCGACGGCAAGCCCTGGTGGGCCGGCGTCTGCTGGTGGATGTGGGACGACTGGCCCGACAGCGGCGAGACGAAGAAGAAGCTCGCGTACACGCCCCACGGGAAGCCCGCGGAGGACGTCCTGAAGAAGTGGTGGACGCAGGCGGGGTGACGCCGTCGCGCGGGTAGGGCGCAGGGGCGCGGCCGGAGCGCCGCGGGGGCGGGGCGGCGCCGGGCGGGCAGAGTGGTCGCATGCAGGAGCACGAGGAGACGCCACAGGAACAGCGGGCCGGCTGGTTCGAGCTGTTCTTCGACCTGGTGTTCGTGGTCGTGGTGAGCGTCCTCGCCCAGGGGCTGCACGGCGACCCCGGGGCGAAGGAGTTCGGCACGTTCCTCGTGCTGTTCTTCCCGGCCTGGTGGGCGTGGGCGAACCTCACGGTGACGATCAACGTGGTCGGCTCGGACCGCCCCCGCGGCCAGGCCCTGCTCCTCGGGACGATGCCCGCGCTCGGGCTGATGGCCGCGGCGGCGCCGGAAGGGCTCGGATCGCGGGCGTGGGCGTACGCGCTGGGCGCCGCGTGGGTCCGGCTGGGGTTCTTCGCGATCTGGCTCGACCGGGCGCGGCGGCCCGGGAGCCCGCTGCCGGTCTGGCGGCCCGTCCTCTACTGCCTCCTGCCCGCGGTGCTCTGGGCCGTCTCCGCCGTCGTGCCGGGGCCGGGCAGGTTCGTCCTCTGGGGCGCGGCGACGGTGCTGGAGGTCGTGCTGCTGTCGGTGCGCGCCGGGATCAGCGCCGAGTTCTACGCCCGGCTGTCGGTCGAGCACCTCGTCGAGCGGATCAGCCTGTTCGTCGTCATCGTGCTCGGCGAGAGCGTCTACACCATCGGCGTCACCCTGTCCGCCCACTTCACCCGGGCGTCGGGGGCGACGGCGCTGCTCGCCTTCGTCGTGGTCGCCGAACTCGCGATGGTCTTCTTCGTCTGGGGCACGACGGAGGCGGCGCGCGGACTCGCCCACGTCCAGGCCGAACGGTCCGACCGGGCCATCCGCGACACGGTGATGTACCTCCCGTTCGTCCTGGTCTCCGGCGTGACCGTCATCGCCGCCGCCCTCGGCACCGCCGTGGCCGCTCCCACGCACCACCTGCCGGTGGGCGCCCGCTGGGCGTTGTGCGGCGGCGTCCTCGCCTTCTACACCGCCAACGCCGCCATCTCGCTGCGCTACGGCGACGGCCCGCGGACCGTCCTCGGCTGGTACCTGCCCGCCCTGCTCCTCACCCTGGCCGGCCTGGCACCCGCCTCGGTGTTCCTCCCCGCCTGGGCTGCGGTCGCCTGCGCGGCCCTGGTGGTGTTCGCCCTCGCCAAACTCGCCCGCCACCGCAGCGCCGCCCGACGGGGCTGACCGGCCGTCATCGTCACGGTGTCGCGAACTGACTGCTCGTATTCCGTTTATGGGGATGTGGAGGCGGTGCGGAACGTTGATTCGTCGCGTTCCGTTCAAGCGCCGCTTACTCCATCATGGAACGGTGTCCGGCGCGCCTACGCGCGTAGCACCGCCCCCCTGTACCCCCACTGCACGGAGGACTTGACCCATGCTCAGACGCCTCGACACCATCCGCCCCCTCGCCCTGGGGGCGGTCGTCCTGACCGTCCTCGCCGGATCGAGCACCGTCCCCCACCGGGCCGCCGCGGCGACGACCACGGCGAACGCCACGACCGCCCCGGCCGCGGCCCCCGCCGCGACCGCGCAGCACCGCGTCCTGTTCGACAACAGCAAGGCGGAGACCGCCGGCAACGCGGACTGGATCATCAGCACCAGCCAGCCGGACCCGCTCGCCGAGAACGCCAACCCGCAGTCGGAGACCGACTGGACCGGCGCCATCTCCGCCTGGGGCGTGGCCCTCCAGAAGACCGGCCAGTACAGCCTCAAGACGCTGCCGAGCGGCTCCACCATCACCTACGGCACCGGCGGCGCACTGGACCTCGCCAACTTCGACGAGTTCGTCCTGCCCGAGCCGAACATCCGGCTCAGCGACTCCGAGAAGACCGCCGTCATGACCTTCGTCCAGAACGGCGGCGGGCTCTTCCTCATCTCGGACCACACCGGCAGCGACCGCAACAACGACGGCTGGGACTCCCCGGCCATCCTGAACGACCTGATGACCACCAACTCGGTCAACAGCAACGACCCGTTCGGGCTCTCGGTCGACCTGCTCAACATCCAGACCGACAACCCGCGGGCGATCAGCGACGCCGCCGACCCCGTCCTGCACGGCCCCTTCGGCACCGTCACCGGCAGCATCATCCGCAACGGCACCACCTTCACCCTCAAGCCCGCCGACAACCCCTCCGTCAAGGGCATCGTCTACCGCACCGGCTACTCCGGCACCACCGGCGCGTTCTTCGCCACCAGCAGCTTCGGCAAGGGCCGCGTCGCCATCTGGGGCGACAGCTCCGCCATCGACGACGGCACCGGCGAGCCCGGCAAGACCGTCTACAACGGCTGGAACGACCCGGCGGGCACCGATGCCGCGCTCGGCCTGAACGCCACCGCCTGGCTCGCCGGCACCGGCAGCGGCAGCACCACCGGCAGCGTCACCCTCACCAACCCCGGTGCCCGCACCGCTACCGCGGGGACGGCCACCAGCGTCCAGCTGTCCGCCACCGACACGGCCGGCGGCACCCTGACCTACGCCGCCTCCGGTCTGCCCGCCGGCCTGGGCGTCAACGCCACGACCGGCCTGATCAGCGGCACGCCCACCACCGCCGGCAGCTACTCCGTGACGGCCACCGCGACCGACTCCACCGGCCCGTCCTCCTCCGTCACCTTCACCTGGACCGTCCAGCCCGCCGGCGGCGGCAGCGGCTGCACCGCCGCCCAACTGCTCGCCAACCCGGGCTTCGAGGCCGGTTCGACGGCCGGCTGGACCGAGACCAACACCAGCGGCACCAGCACCATCAACAGCAGCTCCAGCGAGCCGCCGCACTCCGGCACCTACGACGCCTGGCTCGACGGGTACGGCACCACCAACACGGACACCCTCGCCCAGACCGTGACCCTCCCGGCCGGCTGCAGCACCTACAACCTCAGCTTCTGGCTGCACATCGACACCGCCGCGAGCAGCACCACCGCCTTCGACAAGCTGACGGTGACCGCGAACGGCACCACCCTGGCGACCTACTCGAACGTCAACGCGGCCGCCGGCTACCAGCAGCACACCCTCGACCTGTCCGCGTACGCCGGGCAGAGCGTGACCCTCAAGTTCAGCGGCTCGGAGGACTACACCAAGCAGACCTCCTTCGTCCTCGACGACACCGCCGTCAACGTGGCGTGATCCGGCCCCGGTTGCCCTCCTTCATGAGAAGGAGGGCAACCGGCATGAGAGTCCGCGACATTGACGGCGGCCCAACACCGCCACTGCTAGCCTCGGCCCATGTCTGCGGAGCAATTCCTGACGCTGGACCCGGCCTCGGCCGACTTCGTCGTCGACGTCTCCAACGTCGTCCGCGACGACGCCCTCCTGAGCGCCCGGAAGGCCGACCTGTCGCGGCTCACCGCACTCTGCCGCGCGCTGGCCTCCCACGTGGGCGACCACACCCTGCAGATCTACGCCGTCGTCGACGACTCGCTGCTCACCGACTCCTACCTCACCCGGGCCGAGCGGGCGCAGCTGCACGACTGGGTCGAGGCCGGTCTGATGGAGCCGCGAACGGTCGCGGACGACCGGCTGATAGAGATCGCCGACCTCTCCGGCGTCTCGGTCGTGAGCGACGACGGCTTCGTCGAGTTCCACCGCCGCTACCCGTGGATCTCCGGCAACCGCGACCGCTTCGTGAAGCCTGTCCCCCTGCCCGGCGGCCGGGTCGGGATCGTCCGGCGGGTCATGCCGGTGCCGGAGGACTGGCAGATCACGCGCAAGGAGGAGGAACGCCTGCTGCTCTCCGCCGGGATGCTCGACCGGCGCACCGGCAGCGGCCCGCGCCGCGAGTTCCTCGAACGGCTCTGGCGCTGCCCGGAGCGCGGCTGCCGGCTCTTCGAGGGCGGGCGCCGGACGGGCGCGGGCCAGGCGCTGCCGCGGCACGACCGCGGCCGGGCGGTCTGCCCGACGCACCGGCTGCCGCTGATCGACCGCGGGCCGCGCCCGAGCCAGGTCGAGGTCAAGATCCACGTGAACGACGAGGTGCAGACGCGCGTCGTGGTCGTGACCGGCCACGACGTCGTCGTCGGACGCGACCCGGTGGCCCGCAAGGGGCAGCGGACCGTCCTGATCGGCCCGTGGCTCACCGGCGCGGCCACCCACCTCGTCAGCCGCTCGCACGTCCGGCTGGCCTGCCACGACGGCGTCCTGGAGGCGCACGACACGAGCACCAACGGCTGCCGGGTCCGCTCGGCCGACGGCACGGAGCGCGAGGTCCGGCCCGGGCGGACGTGGCAGCTGCGGCGCGGGCAGCGGCTGCTGCTGCACGAGTCCGTGTGGGTCGAGATCAGCGGCCGGACCTTCGTCTTCGAGGGCGAGACGCCGCTCCCGAAGGCGCCTGCGCGCAGCGAACCCTCGGGGCCGACGATGCTCGGGCAGATCCTCCCGAAGCAGGACCACCGCAAGGGCAGGCGCCCGACGCGCTGAGGACCGGTGGTCACCGGGTGGTCACCCGGGGTGGTCGTGGGCGGTCGGGGCGTTCCGGCGGGATCATGGGAGGGTGATCCCGAGCGGGGTGCGCCGATGAACGTGATCACCGACTGGCTGCGCGGACTGTCCGGACCGGTGGTGTACGCCGTCGTCGCGACGCTGGTCTTCGCCGAGGACGCGATCTTCGTGGGATTCGTCGGCTTCGTCGTCCCCGGTGAGACCTCCGCCATCCTCGGCGGTCTCCTCGCCCACCAGGGCAAGGTCTCGCTCGCGTGGATCACGGTCGCCGTCGTCGGCGCCGCCATCCTCGGCGACTCCGTCGGCTACGAGATCGGCCGCCGCTTCGGGCCGTCCCTCCTGCACACGCGCGCGCTGCGCCGACACGAGGAACGGATCGACAGGGCGCGGGACTTCATGAGCCGACGCGGTTCGGCCGCCGTCTTCTTCGGCCGGTTCATCGCCTTCCTCCGCACGATGGTGCCCGCACTGGCGGGCACCTCCCGCATGCCCTACCGCCGCTTCCTGTTCTACAACGCCGTCGGCGGCATCGCCTGGGGCGTCGGCTGCACCCTCCTCGGCTACTTCGCCGGCGCTGCCTACCGCCGGGTCGAGGGCGTCGCGGGCCGCGTCGCGGCGATCGCGCTGGCCGCCCTCGTCGTCATCGCCATCGTCGCGTGGCACCTCCGCAGGCGCCGTGCGCGGCGCCGCGAGGAGAAGTCCTGAGGCCTGCCCCCGCTCCTGGGGGCGCACCGGCGGAATCCCGCTCGCACCGGACGGGTTCGTGTGGCCGACGTGCCGCGAGTGCGGTGGGGCCGCGTTCCTCTGGCAGCGCTGATTCCTCCGGGTTCCGGAGCTGTTGTTCTAGGTGTTCCGACCCGTGCGGTCGTCCCGCTGTCGGAGCCAGGTCCGCTTCGAGAAGAGGCGCAGCGCCGCTGTGAAGGGGTGCTCGGCCTCGATCCGGGCGGCCTGCTCGGCCGCGCCGGGGTGGCCGCGTTCGTCGGCCCAGCCGTACCACTCGATGGCCGCCCGGTACGAGCCGTTGCGCTCCAGGGCCCGGGCGCCGTCCAGGATCGCCCCCAGGTTGCCGGCCTCGCCGGCGCGGTGGAGCCAGTCGAGCGCGATCCGGTGGTCCTGGGCGGTGTCCGACTCCAGGTGGAGGCGGGCCAGCTTCCGCATCGCCCCGGCGTCGTTCGCCGCGGCCGCCTGTTCCAGCCAGTGGCGGGTGCGGGCGGGGTCGAGGGTGGCCATGATCGACGCGGCGGCGCGGTCGCCGGCCTCGGCCAGGGCGCGGTAGCGCTTGACGGCCGCCCTTCTGAGCCGCTTGCGCTCCTCGCTCGTGGTGGCGGTCTCGTGCAGTGTCAGTGAGAGGCGGGCGACCTCGCGAGGTGCGGTGGGGTCACCCTGCTGCTCGGCCGCCAGGAAGCAGGTGAGTGCGTGTGCCGGATGGCCGTTGAGCTCGTGGAACTGCGCCTGCTCCCGGGCGGAGAGCGACGTGGAGGGGATCTGCACCTTCGCGGGCGCCTTCGCCGACGCCTTGGCGGGCGCTTTTGCGGGTGCTTTGGCCGGCGCGGACGTCTTGGTGGCGGCGGCCTTCTTCGTGGGCTTCTTCGCGGGTGCCTGCACCGGTGCCTTGGCAGGCGCCTTTGCCGCCGCGCCCGAGGGCCCGGGGGCGCGCTCCAGCCCCGTGCGCAGCCGTTCCACTTCCTTGCCGGCCGCAGGGTGGCGCTTCTCGGCGGCGCGCCGATACCAGGTGATCGCCTGCTCGGCCCGGCCGGTCTGTTCGAGGAGCTCCGCGGCCAGCAGCATGCCGTGCGCGTGGTCGGCCCGGGCGGCCTTCAGGTACCAGTGCAGCGCCTCGGGGACGCGCGTCTCCTTGTGGTACCAGCTCGCGAGGTCGAACGCCGTGGCGCCCTCGTTGCCCGGTGGTGCGTCCTGGTAGGCGGTCAGGAGCGCGCGCTCGCGCCAGGAGACGCCGGTCTTGGGCCGGGTGCTCCTGAGCCGGGCCACGGCGTCGGTGGCCTGTTGGTTGGAGCCCTTGGCCGTGGCGCGCTCGAACCAGACCAGCGCCTCGGCCCGTCCGGCGCCGCCCGGTTCTGCCTCCGCCAGCGTGCCGAGGCGCATCATGGACTGGGACTCGCCGGCCCGCGCTGCCGACCGGTACAGCGTGACGGCCTCGGGCCCGCGGTGCGGGAAGTACCGTTCGATCAGCTGCGCCGCCTCGCGGGCGGCGGTCGTGTTGCCCGCCCCGGCGGCCAGCAGCAGCCAGTAGAGGGTGGCCTGCAGATCGCCGGTCGCCCGCACGGCCAGCGCGACCTGGCGCATCGCGTTGGCGTTCCCGGCCTCGGCGGCGGCCCGCCACTTGGCCCCGGGCTCGCCGGCGTACGGCTTGGCGGGCTTCTCCTTCGGCGCCGCGGCTTGGGCGGCCGCGGGTTGCTTCGCCGCGGCTTGGTTTCCCGTGGGTTGCTTCGCCGCAGTCCCCTTCGACGCAGGCCCCTTCGCCGCCGGTTGCTTCACAGCGGGCCGCGTCGCGGCCGGTTGCTTCGCCGCCGTCGGCGGCTGCGTCGTCCCCTGCCGCTGTCCGCCGCCCGTCGGCGACGCCGCGAGGTCGTGGTCCTCGCGGTTCCAGTCGTCGGCGGTGGGGGAGAGGCCGGGCGCGGTCGGCGGCACCGTCAGCGATTGCCGCGGACCCGCGGTCGCGGGCCGGCGGCGCAGCGGCTCGCGCAGCTCGTTCGCGACCTGCCAGCGGTCGACGATGGCGGCCAGCACGGCGGAGGGCAGCCAGCCGGGGACGTCCGGTTCGGTGGCCGGCAGCAGGGTGGCGAGCCGGTCCGTGGTCGGCCGGTTCTGCGGGAGGGGTTCCAGGCACGGGCGGACCACCTTGGCGACCGCCGTCGGGAGGCCGTCCAGCCGGGGCCGGCCGGCGAGGATGCCGGCCGTGATCTCCGATTCGGAGCCGGCTCCGAACGGATGGCGGTCGAGCGCCGCGTAGGCGAGGACCAGCCCGAGGGAGAACACGTCTCCCGGCCGTTCCACCGGCCGGTTCCTCAGCTGCTCGGGCGAGGAGAACGCACGGGTGCCGGGGTTGCCCGCCCCGGTGAGGGCGGTCCCGTCGGTGCGGGTGAGGTCGCGGGCGATGCCGAAGTCGATGACGCAGGGGCCGTGGCTGTCCAGCAGGACGTTCGAGAGGTTGAGGTCCCGGTGGACCAGGCCGACGGCGTGGATCCGGGTCAGCGCGTCGACCAGCCCGACCGCGAGGACCTGCCAGGTGCGCCCCTTCAGCGGGCCGCCGCAGGCGCGGAGCGCCGACCGGAGGTCGATGCCGCGCATGTACCGGGTGGCGAACCAGGGCTCGTCGGCGGTGGTGTCGGCGTCGACGACCCTGGCCGTGTGCCGGCCGCCGACCGCGCGGGCCGCCCGCACCTCCCGGACGAAGCGTTCGCGGTAGGTGCGCTGGTCGCTCGCCAGGCGGTCCGGCCGGATCACCTTGAGCGCGACCTCGCGCCCCGCCCAGTCGCCCGGCTCGATCCGGCGGGCGTAGTAGACCGTGCCGTAGCCGCCCTCACCGAGTCTGCCGTACAGCCGGTACGGGCCGATCCGCTCCGGATCGGTGTTCCAGAGGTGTTCCAACTCTTCTTCCTCGTCGCCTCTTTGACTGTTCCGCCGGCCTGGGCCGGGTCCGCCGTCCGCTCCGGGTCCGCCCGTCCGCTCCGGCTCAGCCCGGCCGGGTGGGCTCGTCCGCCGTGGGCGAGCGCCGGGGCGCCTTGGCCTGCACCGCCTCGGGGCGTTCCCCGGGCCACTGCTGGCCGCTGCGGCACAGGACGACGCCGGGGGCGATCAGGATCTCGTCGTCCGGGCCGAAGGGGCGGAACAGGGCTTCCCGCGGGCGCTGCGGCGACTCCTCCCGCAGGCGCGGCAGGTCCGTCCAGGCGGTGGGCGGTGCGCCGGGCCGGGCGGTGCGGATCGCGCAGCCCGCCAGGCTGGTGTCGAGCACCTGGAGGGCGCCCCGGCGGGAGGCCAGGACCAAGTGCTCGCGGCTGATCGGCTTGCGGCGCTCTTCGGCGAGGTGGCACGGCTCGATGCGGTCGAGGTTGGCCCGGCCGAGGACGAACTCCACGCTTTCGTCCTGCACCAGGTTGTGCCAGGCCCGGCACTGCCCGTCCACCATGACCTTCAGCTGGACGCGGGGACGGCGCGGCCCGCTGTCGGTGAGCAGCGTGCCGTGCGTGCGGCAGACCACCCGCCGGCGCCGGAAGGCCGGGGCGGGGTGGCAGCCCGGCAGGGGGCAGCGCCAGGAGCGCTCCAGCACCTTGCGCCGCGGCCGGCCCTCGAAGAGCATCCCGTCGCCCCGCAGCCGGTCCTTCTCGCCCTCGCGGGAGATCTCCCGGTCGGAGTAGACCCGCATGTCGCGCAGGACGAGCCGGACCGGGCCGCCGTGCGGGCGCACCGGCTTGAGGAAGCGGTCGCGGTTGCCCTGGATCCACCGGTGCTCCGCCCGGTGCCCGATGAAGTTGTCGCCACTGACGACCCTGATGCGGTACTCGTCGGCCTGTTCGAGCAGGTCGAGGTCGGCGGTGCCGACCGAGGCGATCAGCCCCCGGTCCCGCCACTCGCGCAGCAGGCGCGGCTCGTCCGGGTGCGGGTACTGCCCGTCGGACTCCGGCCGCATCAGGCTGTCGTCGGCGATCGCGTGGACGGTGACCCGGTCGTCGCCGGTGAACTCCCGCAGGGCGCGCAGGACCAGGCGCAGCCGCCCGAGCGCCCGGGGCGCCTCCCCGCCGAGCGCGGTCTCCCGCACGACGTTCGACAGGTCGATCAGGTAGTCGACGTCCTCGGCGCCGCCGCGCAGATGACGTTCCATCCGCCGGAACTGCGGCTGATCACTGGCCACTTCCACTCCCGCACGCTCCCGCGCCCCGACCGGTGGTACGAGGCTAGCCGGATCGGGCGCGCGGCAAGGGGCAGTTGGTCGATCCCGCCGGGTGTCACCCCTGCCGTGCGGTTGCGCGACCCGCCGGCTCTACGGAAAGTCGTAACCCCCGGGGCCGGGCTGCTGCGGCGCGGGGAAGCCGGGGACGTGCGGCGGTCCCGAGTCGAAACCGCCCGACGCGATGCCGATGCCGACGACGACGACGAACAGCCCGACGACCATGAACACCACTCCCATCGCTACCTTCGCGCCGGAGGCCGCCGCCTGTCCGGCCGGGCTGCGGTCGACCGCCATCGCCACGTGCGGTTCGAGGGGCAGGTAGCGCACCGGCACGTGGTCACCGACGACGCGCGGTACGCCCGACGTCTCCTCGATGCGGATGTCGCGGCCGTCCGCGGTGCGGAACCCGATGATCGTGTGCCGCACGTGGCGGCCCGGGTCGGACAGGTCCGAGCCCACCCGCCGCTCGACCGTCACGTAGGTCTCCAGGCACCGCCCCTCGGCCGGCACTCCGTCCTGCAGGATCCGCGCCCGCCGGTTGGCCCCGCCGGCCACGCCGATCGCCGACGCCAGGCCCGCCCCGGCGAGCACCAGTCCGACGATGACGAAGAACACTCCGATGAAATTGCCGCTCTCCGACACTCTCCATCCCCCCGTGGATGCCAGTCGAACGCATGAACTCCGGTGTCCAGGACGGACGTCGGGCGCCATCCGGTTCCCGCCCGGCGGAGCCGGTCGGCCGAAGCCGGTCAGCCGGAGCCGGTCAGTCGGGCCGGGAGTTCGCCGGCTCGCGGTCGGGGAAGGCGGCGAGGAGGGCGAGCCAGAGCTGGAAGCGGTCCTGCATGGACTGGAGGGAGCGGCCGGTGAGGCGTTCGATCCGGTCCAGGCGGTAGCGGACGGTGTTGCGGTGGACGTACAGGCGGTCGGCGACCGCCTGGACCGAGCAGTCGGCGGCCAGGTAGGCGTGCAGGGTCGTGACGAGGTCGGCCTGGTTGGCCTCGTCGAAGCGGGTGAGCGGGCGCAGCACCTCGGTGGCGAGCTGCTTGAGCGGCAGATCGGGGCTGGAGAGCAGCAGGCGCGGCAGGTTGAGCGGGTCGCCGGTGTGGATGCCGGGGCCGCGGGTGAGGGCGGCCTGGGCCTCGAACCAGCTCCAGCGCAGGCCGTCGACGCCCCGGTAGCAGCCGCCGATCCCGACGGAGGCGCGGGTGTCGAGGCCGGAGAGGGCGGTGCCGAAGCGCCGGGCGAGGGGGTCGACGGGGGCGGACTGCGGGACCACCGCGACCAGGTACCGGTCGACGACGGCGGTGAGCACGGGTTCGGGGGAGTCGGGGTGCCCCGACGCCGGTGACGTGAGCCAGGGCAGCCGGGCGAGCCGTCGGTCGGCCGCGGGCCCTCCGCCGTCCGGTCCGAGGCTGCCCAGGACGACCCGGTGGGCGGTCTTGGCGGCGAGCCCGAAGGCGGCGAGCCTGCGCTCGGCGGCGGCCGGGGCGATCACGTCCCGGACGATGTCCTCGACGACCTGGCCGGCCAGTTCCCGCCGCCCGGCCAGGTGGGCCTGCCGGCGGGCCAGTTCCAGGCCGACCAGCCGCACCGCGTACGGCAGCACGTCCGCGGCGTCGCCGGCCGACCGCAGGCAGAGGAACGCCGCGAGCATCCCGTCGACCTGGACCGGCAGCCGGACCGGGCCACCCGGCGACTCCGCGAGGTCCGGCCCGGCCGCCCGGACCTCCTCGATCAGTGCGTCGGACCGCTCGGGGGCGGCGGCGAGGACCGTCCCGTGCCGGTCGAGCACGGCGACCTCGGACCCGCACGCCCGCCGCAGCACCCGCAGCAGCGCGCCGAGGCCCTCGCCGCCCAGCAGCGCCTGGACCAGCAGGTCGTGCTGGTCGACGAGCCGCCGCTGCGCGCTGTGGTCCTCGGCCGCGATCCGCTCGGCGACCAGGCGGTTCACCGCGATGAACGGCGTCTCGTACGGGACTTCCAGGACGGCCAGGCCCAGCCGCCCGGCCTCGGCCACCGTCGCCCGCGGGACGGTCGGGTGGCTCAGCCCGGTGCCGAAGCCGACCGCCGACGCGCCGGCGGCGGCCACCCGCTGGACGAAGGCGGTCTGGGCGGCGGCGGTCCGCTGCCGCAGGCCCGTGGTGAGGAGCAGCTCGCCGCCCGTCATCCACGGCGTGGGATCGGCGAGTTCGGTCACCGCGACCCAGCGCACGACGCGTTCGGCCCCGGCCGGGCCGGTGCACAGCCGCAGGCCGAGGGCCTCTTCCCGAAGCAGTTCGCGCAGGGTCACCGACATGCGCCGGACTGTAGCGCCGCACAACTCGGCGGCGGAAGACCGTGCGGGCGTCCATAGCCGGATCGGGGGAATCCCCCTAGGTTTCCGAGCGCCGAGCCGTTCGTCCGTTGCATGACACCCACCCGCACGCCACCCGCACGGCAGCGACGACGGGACACCGACCAGGAAGGCCACAGGACTTGATGAGCGACGACCACGCGCCCCGACCGGCCCCGCCGCCCGCGGCGGTCCGGCTCGAAGCGCTCGCCAAGAGCTTCGACGGCCAGGTCCGCGCGGTCGACGGCGTGGATCTGGAGATCGGCGAGGGCGAGTTCTTCGCGATGCTCGGCCCGTCGGGCTCCGGGAAGACCACGGTGCTGCGCATGATCGCGGGCTTCGAGTCGCCGACCGCCGGCCGGGTCCTGCTGGGCGGGGCGGACGTCACCGGACTCGCCCCGTTCGACCGGGACGTCAACACGGTGTTCCAGGACTACGCCCTCTTCCCGCACATGACGGTCGAGCAGAACGTCGGCTACGGACTGATGGTCCGCCGGGTGCCCAAGGCCGAACGGGCGCGGCGGGTGCGCGCGGCGCTCGCGATGGTCCGGCTCGACGGCTTCGAGCGGCGCCGCCCGGCCCGGCTCTCGGGCGGCCAGCGCCAGCGGGTGGCGCTCGCCAGGGCGCTGGTGAACCGGCCGAAGGTGCTGCTGCTCGACGAGCCGCTCGGCGCGCTGGACCTGAAGCTGCGGCACGAGATGCAGGCGGAGCTCAAGCGGATCCAGCGCGAGGTCGGGATCACCTTCGTGTTCGTCACCCACGACCAGGACGAGGCCCTCACGATGAGCGACCGCGTCGCGGTGTTCAACGCGGGGCGGATCGAGCAGGTCGGCTCGCCCGCCGAGGTGTACGAGCACCCGGCCACCGCCTTCGTCGCGGGCTTCGTCGGCATCTCCAACCTGCTGGACGGCGCGGCGGCCGAGCAGGTCGTGGGCGAGGCGGGGCCGTTCAGCATCCGGCCGGAGAAGATCCGGATAGCGCACCCGGACGATCCCGCCGGGCCGGACGAGCTGTCGGCGACCGGGCGGGTGGCCGAGGTCGTCTACGCGGGCGGCCACACCCGGTTCCTGGTCGACCTGGAGGCGGGCGGGCGGCTGACCGCCGTCCGGCAGAACCTCGACGAGGGCTCGGCCGACGTCGTCCGCCACCGGGGCACGGACGTCGTGCTGGCCTGGCAGCGGAAGCACACCGTGCGCGTCGGCCGGTAGTCCACCCCGCAGTTCCTCTCCCCTGAAGATCGGAGACATCCCATGCGCATCCCCTCGATCGCCCGCACCGCGACGACCGCGGCGACCGCCGCGGTCCTCCTGCTCGCGGGCTGCAGCAGCAACACCGCGACGACCGGCGCCCACGGCCCGAACCCGCCGAAGCTCCCGATGCTCCAGTCCCTGGGCGCCGGCGAGGGCCAGGTCAACCTCGTCGCCTGGGCCGGCTACGCCGAGGACGGTTCGGACGACAAGAACGTCGACTGGGTCCACCCCTTCGAGCAGCAGACCGGCTGCAAGGTCAGCACGAAGACCGCCGGCACCTCCGACGAGATGGTCTCGCTGATGAAGACGGGCCAGTACGACGCCGTCTCGGCCTCCGGCGACGCGACGCTGCGCCTGATCGCCTCCGGCGACGTCGCCCCCGTCAACACGAGCCTCGTCCCGAACTACGCGGACATCTTCGAGGGACTCAAGAACCAGCCGTGGAACTCGGTGGGCGGCCAGATGTACGGCATCCCGCACGGCCGCGGCGCCAACCTGCTGATGTACCGCACCGACAAGGTTTCGCCGGCGCCGGACTCGTGGAGCGTCGTCTTCGACGGCGCCTCGTCGTACGCGGGCCACGTGACCGCGTACGACTCCGCGATCTACATCGCCGACGCCGCGCTCTACCTGATGAAGACCAGGCCCGAACTCGGCATCAAGAACCCCTACGCCCTCGACCAGGCCCAACTCAAGGCGGCCGTCGACCTGTTGAAGGCCCAGCACAAGTCCGTCGGCGAGTACTGGAGCGACTACCAGAAGGCGGAGAACTCCTTCAAGACCGGCGACACCGTCGTCGGCACCACCTGGCAGGTGATCGCCAACCTGGCGCAGGCCGACAAGGCCCCGGTCCAGGCGGTGCTGCCGAAGGAGGGCGCGACCGGCTGGTCGGACACCTGGATGGTGTCGGCGAAGGCCGCGCACCCCAACTGCGCCTACCAGTGGATGAACTGGATCGTCTCGCCGAAGGCCAACGCCCAGGTCGCCGAATGGTTCGGCGAGGCCCCGGCCAACGCCAAGGCCTGCGACCAGACCGCGGACAAGAACTTCTGCACGACCTTCCACGCCACCGACGAGCCGTACTGGAAGAACGTCTACTACTGGACCACCCCGGTCAAGAACTGCCTGGACGGCCGCAGCACCCCCTGCACCGACTACGCCGCCTGGACCGCCGCCTGGACCGAGATCAAGGGCTGACCGGTGACGACCGACGTGGCCGCCCCGCCCCTGGCCCGACCCGGGCGGCGCGGCGGCCTGCGCCGGGCGGCGTCCGTCCTCCACCGGCACGCCGGCCTGCGGCTCGCGCTGCTGCTGGCGGCGCCGATGGCCTGGCTGGTGCTCGCCTACCTGGGCTCGCTCGCCGTCCTGCTCCTCTCCGCCTTCTGGACGGTCGACGACTTCACCTCCGACGTCGTCCGGACCTGGAACACCGCCAACTTCACCACCGTCCTCACCGAGCCGGTCTACCGGGCGATCGCCCTGCGCACGCTCGGCATCGCCGCCGCCGTCACGGTGATCGACGCCGTGGTGGCGTTCCCGATGGCCTTCTACATGGCCCGGATCGCCCGCCCGCGCACCCGCAAGCTCCTGGTGGTCGCCGTCCTGACCCCGCTGTGGGCCAGCTACCTCGTCAAGGCGTACGCCTGGCGGGTCATCCTCGGCCAGGGCGGCGTGCTGGACTGGCTCGGCGCGCCGCTCGGGCTGTCCAGCCCCGGGTACGGCACGGCGGCGGTCGTCGTCGTCCTCGCGTACCTGTGGCTGCCGTACATGATCCTGCCGGTCTACGCGGGGCTGGAGAACCTGCCGGCCAACCTCCTCGACGCCTCCGCCGACCTCGGCGCCTCCGCCGGGCGGACGTTCCGCTCGGTGGTGCTGCCGCAGGTCCTGCCCTCGGTGTTCGCCGGCTCCGTCTTCACCTTCTCGCTGAGCCTCGGCGACTACATCGCCGTGCGGATCGTCGGCGGGAAGACGCAGATGCTCGGCACCGCGATCGCCGACAACGTGACCCTCGACCTGCCGCTCGCCGCCGCGCTGTCCTGCGTGCCCGTGGTGATGATCGTCGGCTACCTGCTCGCCGTGCGCCGCACCGGCGCCCTGGACTCGCTGTAGGGGGCGAACACCAGTGAACCTCTCCCGCCGCGCCCGGATCGCGCTGCGCACGGCCATGACCGCCGGCCTCGCCGTCGTATACCTGCCGCTGCTCCTGGTCCTGGTCAACTCGCTCAACAAGGACCGCTCCTTCGCCTGGCCGCCGACCGGACTCACCACCGAGTGGTGGGTCCGGGCCTGGCAGTCCGACGGCGCCCGCACCGCGCTCGTCACCTCCGTGCAGGCGGGCGCCGGGGCGACGCTGGTCGCGCTCGTCCTCGGCACCATGACCGCCTTCGCCGTCCAGCGCCACCGCTTCTTCGGCCGGCAGACGGTGTCGTTCCTCGTGATCCTGCCGATCGCCCTGCCCGGCATCGTCACCGGCATCGCCCTCAACGCCGCCTTCCGCACGGTCCTCGGCCCGGCGGGCATCGGCTTCGGGCTGCTCACCGTCGTCATCGGGCACGCGACCTTCTGCATCGTCGCCGTGTTCAACAACGTCGTCGCCAGGCTGCGCCGGATGTCGCCCTCGGCCGAGGAGGCCTCCGCCGACCTCGGCGCGCACACCTTCCAGACCTTCCGCTACGTGACCTTTCCCGCCGTGCGGTCCGCCCTGCTGGCGGGCGCGCTGCTGGCGTTCGCGCTCTCCTTCGACGAGATCGTGGTGACCACCTTCACGGCCGGCCCCGGCGTCCAGACGCTCCCCGTGTGGATCTACGCCAACCTGGCCCGGCCCAACCAGGCGCCCGTCGTCAACGTCGTCGCCGCGGTCCTGGTCCTGCTCTCGGTCGTCCCGGTGTACCTCGCCCAACGCCTTTCCGCCGACACCCCTGGAGGCCGGTCGTGATCCCGTCGGAACGCACGGGGATGCGCTTCTCCGTCAACATCCCCAACTTCGGCGACTTCGCCGATCCCCGCAACGTCGCGACCGTGGCCGTGGCCGCCGAGGACACGGGCTGGGACGGGCTGTTCGTCTGGGACCACGTCCTGCACCGGCACCACCAGGGACGGCCGTTCGGCGACCCCTGGATGCTGCTGACCGCGGCCGCGCTGGCGACCACCCGGATCCGGCTCGGCACCCTGCTGACACCGGTCCCGCGCTACCGCCCGCAGCAACTCGCCCGCCAGGTGGCCACCCTGGACCACCTCAGCGGCGGGCGGGTCGTCTTCGCCGCGGGCCTGGGCGGCCCGGTGGACGACGAGTACCGCAGCTTCGGCGACACCGCCGACCCGCGCGTCCTGGCCGAGCGGCTCGACGAAGGCCTGGACCTGCTGCGGCGCTTCTGGTCCGGCACCCCGGTGGACCACCGGGGCACGCACTACGAGGCCCGCGACGTGACGTTGCTGCCCGCCACCGTGCAGCGGCCCGGCCCGCCGGTCTGGATCGGCGGCTTCTGGCCGCGCCGCCCACCCATGCGCCGCGCGGCCCGCTTCGACGGCGCGGTCCCGCTCTTCGAACGCGCCCGGCACGGCCACGTGCCGGACGCGGCCGAGGTGCGGGACCTGATCGGCTACGTCCGCGAGCAGCGCACGGCCGAGCCCGACCGCCCGTTCGAGTTCGTGCTCGGCGGAGCCACACCCCCGGACGCGGCCAGGGCCAGGGACCTGATCGGCCCCCTGCGCGACGCCGGCGCCACCTGGTGGGACGAACGCCGACTCCAGACCGGCCCCGACCTCGACCGCCTCACCCCGGTCCTGCGCCGCATCGAGGCCGGCCCGCCGGTGCTCTGACGACCCGCCCGCCGCCGGCTCGGGCCGCGCATGAGACCGTCCCCTGCATCGTCAACCGTGCCTGCAGTAGCCGGACGGGTTGGCGGCCGGCGGAAAGCACTGGTACGGCAAGTCCTCGGCGTGATGGCTCAGGAAGCGGCCGATGCATCGGTCCTGGCCCACGCGGCCGTGTGTTGCGCAGAAGGCTAGAGCCGCGGAACCGTCGCTGAAGGGACCCGGGTCGTAGACGACCCAGTACCCGGGGCGCAGTGAGGCGAAGTCGTCGCTCCGCAGGACCTGGGCCGTCGGTACGTCGGCCCTGACCTGTGCCAGCCGCTGGTCCCGAGTGGCGATGCCCGTGGAGACCGGTTCGGAGTAGAGCTGTGCGATCCAGCTGTCCGCGCCGCCTTCTCCTGCTTCGGCACCTGGTGTGGCGGATGCCGGCGCAGTTGCCGGAGCAGGAGAAGACGGGGGCCGGCTCGACGCTGGTTCCGGGGTCGGCGTGGGAGTCGGAACCGAGACTCCGACGGGTGATCCGGGGGATTGCGAGGCCGAGGAAGGGTGCGAGAAGGCGCCGCTGATGAAGGCCACTGCGATCGCCCCCATGGCCGCGATGATCGCCGCGGCAATCTGAACGGTGTGCTGCTTCAACCATGGGTCGGAAGAAGGAGAAGCCACGTCACGCCCCTGCGCCAGTCATGGGATCGGCTATCTGATGAACAGTCAGTCATCAGTGTTCAAACGTACATGACCGAGGGCGGCGACGCCCCGGGGCCGGGATTTTCGCAGCTCGACTCGCGGCGGTGCCGGAGCGGCCGGCCGGACGGGGCAGGCCGTAGTGGTCGCGCAGGGTGGTGCCGGTGTACTCGGTGCGGAAGAGGCCGCGCTCGCGCAGGATCGGGACCACCCGCCGGGCGAACACCTCCAGGCCCGACGGCAGGACGGCGGGCATGATGTTGAATCCGTCCGCCGCGCCGTGGCGGAACCACTCCTCGATCGTGTCGGCGACCTGTTCGGCGGTCCCGGCGAACGTGCGGTGGCCGCGTCCGGCTTGTCGGCGGCGGACGGCGGGGCGGGGTCGGCGACGAGTGCGAGCGTCATGGCGGTCCTCGGTCCGGTCGAGGTTCCGCAACGGCCTGTGGGGTGACTACCGGGGACGGCGACAGCTCGCGAAGGTCATGCCCCGATGGTGGCGAGCCCGTTCCAGCAGGTCAATGGACACCCGTAACAGCCCGATGGCAGTCCTGCGAACAGCCGCGCGGGTCGTCGCTCCGCGGTGGGGGTCAGGCGTAGTCGGCCGTGGGTTGGTCGATCCCGGGGCCGCCCGGGTGGGGGGTTCGGACGTAGCCGTCCGGAGGTGTGGGAAGAGCCTGGACGCAGGCTTCGGAGCAGGCGTCGACCAGGAGCGGGAGCACGTCGGTGGCGACCCGCAGGGAGATCCATGCACGGTGGATCCCGATGCCGTCCAACGGCCGTGCGCACACGCTGCACGTGCTGCCCGCCCCCTCGCCGCCGGACCGGAGCGGGGGGAACGGTGGGCGGAACTTCTCGTTCCCGTACAAGGCGCGCGTGCTCACGGTGCTCCGCTTCAGGTTCGGGCACCTGGTCAGCTCGTACGGGAACCAGTGCAGTCGGTACGACGTGTACGGGGTGAACTCCTCCAGGCCGGTCATGGCGCCGATCTCCGGGGGGATGCGGACCAGGTTGCTGCCGTAGAGGTCGAAATGCCTGACCGCGGTGAGCTTCGCGATCGTGGGCGGCAGGGTGATGATCTGCCGCCGTTGCTCCGGACTCATGTCGGCCAGCGGCCGGAAGACCTCGCGTCCGTCGGCGGCCGCTTCCTCGATCAGCGTCAGCAGGTGCTGCCAGGCCGGCGACGACGTGTCCTGCCGGTCGTCGTGGAAGCGCACGCGGCGCCGATTGGTCGCCCGGGACTGTTCGAAGCACGTGCAGGTGTGACGGGGGAATGCGCTGCCGGACGTCCTCGAATCTGCCTCGTTCGCCATGGCGTACACGATACGGATGGGCACGGGCGGTGGTCGGGCTGTGTCGACACCTTGGTGGGGTACCCTCTCGACGATGATCTTTGTACTAATCGTGATCACCAGCGTGGTGGCGGCATGGTCGCTGGTCGCCGGGCGGTTGGAACAGTGGCACGTGCGGGCTCCGCTGGTGCTGGTGCTGGCGGGGGTCCTCACCGGGGTGTTCACGCACAGTCACCTCGCGGCGACGATGGACTCCGAGGTCGCGCAGCACGTGGCCGAGGTGATCCTGGCCGTCCTGCTGTTCGTCGATGCTACCGAGCTGCCGGGTGGGCGGCTGTTCGGCAACGACCCCGTGTCGGCGGTGCGGGCGCTGCTGGTGGCGATGCCGCTGAGCCTCGGTCTGATGGTGCTGCTCGGGTGGCTGTTGCTGCCCGCCATGCCGTGGGCGGTGCTGCTGCTCATCGCGTGCATCATCGTCCCGACCGACTTCGCCCCGGCCGAGACCCTCGTGCGCGATCCGCGGATCCCGGCGCGGGTGCGCGGCGTGCTGAACGTGGAGAGCGGCTACAACGACGGCATCGTGTCGCCGCTGTTCCTGTTCGCGCTGATCCTGGCCGGGACGCACTCCGAAGCGCGCACGCCCGCGGAGGCGCTGGGCACGACCGTGCCGGCGGCGGTGAAGGCCGTCCTGGCGGGCTTCCTGCTGGGGGCGCTGATCGCGTGGCTGATGAACCGGGCCGACGGCGCGCGCTGGATGACGGCGCAGTCGCGGCGGATCATGGTGCTCGTCTCGCCGCTGATCGCGTACACGGTGACGGTGTCGGTGGACGGGAACGGCTTCGTGGCCGCGTTCGTGTGCGGCATCGCCTTCCGGTTCATCCGGCAGGCGCCGGTCCGCCGGCACGGCGCCTCGGCTCCCGACGCCTCGGACTTCCAGCTGATCGAGGACACCAACTCGATCATGACGATGGGCATGTGGTTCTTCTTCGGCAACGCCGTGGTGCTGACGGTGAGCGAGGGCGTCGACTGGTCGATCGTCGTGGTCGCCGTCGCCGCGCTCACCGTGGTGCGGATCGTGCCGGTCCTGCTCGCGTTCCTCGGCTCGAAGTTCAGCTGGCGCGAACGGCTCATGGTCGGCGCGCTCGGTCCGCGCGGCACGACGTCCATCGTGTTCGGCCTGCTCGCCTTCAACGGCCTCCCGGAGGGGCCGCTCGCCGTCACCGCCCTGGACACCATGACGCTCACGGTGCTCGGCAGCATCCTGATCCACGGCGCCGGGTCGGTGGCCATCGCACGGCTCCTGAACGGCCGGTCCGCCGAGCCGGTCGCGACCGCCGCGGCCCCGGGACACGAGGGGGCGGGGCACGAGGGGGCGGGACACGAAGGGGCGGGGGCGCCGAGGGAGTGACGGCCGGCCGGGGCGGCGCGGGGTGCCGTGCGGTGCGGCGTGAGAGGCTCGCGTCATGGAACAGCGCGTACTCGGCCGCACCGGCCGTCCCGTCTCGATCGTCGGACTCGGTACCTGGCAGCTCGGCGCGGACTGGGGGGACGTCCGCGAGGAGGACGCCCTCGCCGTGTTGGACGCCTCCGTGGCGGCCGGTGTCACCCTCTTCGACACCGCCGACGTCTACGGCGACGGCCGCAGCGAGCAGTTGATCGGCCGCTACCTCAAGGGCCGCCCGGACGCCGGGGTGTTCGTCGCCACGAAGTTCGGTCGCCGGGTCGAGCAGCGGCCCGAGCACTACCACCTCGCCAACTTCCGCGCCTGGGCGGACCGTTCACGGGCCAACCTGGGCGTGGAGCGGCTCGACCTGGTGCAGCTGCACTGCCCGCCGACGCCCGTGTACTCCGCGGACGAGGTGTTCGACGCCCTGGACACCCTGGTGGCGGAGGAGCGGATCGCCGCGTACGGGGTCAGCGTGGAGACCTGCGCGGAGGCGCTGACGGCGATCGCACGCCCGGGTGTCGCGAGCGTGCAGATCATCCTGAACGCCTTCCGGCTCAAGCCGCTGGAGCGGGTGCTGCCGGCCGCCGAGGCCGCCGGGGTGGGGATCCTGGCCCGGGTGCCGCTGGCCTCCGGGCTGCTCTCCGGCCGCTACACCCGGCAGACCGTGTTCGCCGCCGACGACCACCGCACCTACAACCGGCACGGCGAGGCCTTCGACCAGGGCGAGACCTTCTCCGGGGTGGACTTCGCGACCGGCGTCGAGGCGGCGGCCGAATTCGCCGCACTCGCGCCCGAGGGTGCCACGGCGGCGCAGACGGCGCTCCGCTGGATCACCCAGCAGCCGGGGGTGACGACGGTGATCCCGGGCGCCCGCAACGTGACGCAGGCGCGGGCCAACGCGGCCGCCGCCGACCTGGCGCCGCTGCCGGAGGCCACCCTGGACGCTGTGCGGGAGCTGTACGACCGCCGGATCCGGCCCCAGGTGCACGACCGCTGGTGACGCCGGCCCGCCCTGGGGCCGCAGTGCCTCAGCCCGGCCGCGTCCGGGCGGGCACCTCTAACAGCCGCTGCGCCGCAGAGGGTCCGCGCAGGTCAGGGGCACCGAAGGCGTCGCGAAGGGGGCCTCCCGGCGGGCCCGGCGGCACTCGATCCGGCGGCACAGTAGCGTTACGTTGATATGGCATGTACGCTGCGTGTCGCTGGTTGAACACCATGCGGGCCTGGTCGCCACTCCGTGGGGGGAGTCACGTCCAGGCCCGGTCGCCGGCCAGGCCTCGGTTGGGCTCGTGGGGGAGCTTCAGCCGAGGCCGTCGGTGGCTGTCATCGTTATGCCCGCCCTGACGGTGTTTCAGTCATGACAAGGCGCGAAGGTTTCGGCGAAGGGGAACTTTCTTGCGAGTGCCGTCGGCGCGGGCGCCCGAACCGCCCGGTCTCAGGGCTCCAGGCGGATGCGGACGCGCCGGTTCTGACGGCCCTTGTTCTCCACCTTGGTGACGGTGATGCGGCCGATCTGGCCGGTGGAGGCGACGTGGGTGCCGCCGTCGGCCTGGGCGTCGAGGCCGACGATGTCGACCACGCGGACCTCGGGCACGTCCGGGGGCGCCTTGAACTGGGTGCGCACGAGGTCCGGGATGGCCTCGGCCTCCGCCTTGGGCAGGGTGCGGACCACGATCTTGCGGTCGGCCGAGATCTCCGCGTTGACGGCGTCCTCCAGGGCCTGCTTGAAGCCCGGCGGGACCTCGGGCAGGTTGAAGTCCATCCGGGCCTCGCCCGGCTCCATGTTGTTGCCCGTCACCAGGGCGCCGAAGTCCCGGAAGACGGTGCCGCACAGGACGTGCAGCCCGGAGTGGGTGCGCATCAGGGAACTGCGCCGCTGGTCGTCGAGGGCGCCGGTGACGGTGGTGCCCGCGGGCGGGACGGGGTCGCCCGGGGCCGGCAGCAGGTAGAGGTCGTCGCCCTTGCGGGTGCCGATGATCGAGGTCTGCACGCCCTGCCAGATCAGCACGCCGTGGTCCGGCGGCTGGCCGCCGCCGCCGGGGTAGAAGGCCGAGCGGTCCAGGACGATCCCGGCCTCGGGATCGGCCGGATCCGACCACAGGACCGTGCAGTCCCATTCCCTCAGCGTGACGTCTTCCCAGTCCAGCCGGTGCGTGCGGCCGTGGTGGTCGATTCCCATGGGCAGTTGGAGCCGCGGTCGCCCGACCGGGCCCGCCGGCTCCTTCTCCTTTCCGGTGACACTGCGGTAGTTCTGCGGTACGCGTGGCGATCCCCGCGCGCGGACCTGCCCGAACTCGCCCGTACGGCCGCGCCTCGCCAGTCGCTCCGAGCATACGCGGTCCGTCGTCGAACACGTGACGCTACGTCAACTCACCAGCCGGAGCAGCGCGGCGGTCGCGGCGCCGAGCGCCACCACGAGGAGGAAGGGCGCCCGCAGGAGCGCGGCCACCACCGCGACGCCGAAGCCGGCCGCGCGGGCGTCCAGGACGAGGTCGTGGCCGCGGCTGAAGGTCTGCACGGCGACCAGCGCCGCCAGCAGGGCGACGGGCAGCAGCGCCGAGATCTCCTGGACCCGCCGTCGCTTGAGCACCGACTCCGGCACGCACAGGCCGGCCAGCTTCAGCAGGTAGACGCCGAGGCTGCCGAGCAGGATCGCGGTCCACATCAGCGGCTCTCCTTGCGCAGCGCGAGGCCGGCGACGCCGGCGACCAGGCCGGCGAGCAGCACCGGCACCCCGACGGGTAGAAGCGGCACCCCGGCGAGCGCGACGGCGGCGGCCGCCACGGCCACCGCCCAGAACCGCCGTTCGCGCAGCCGGGGCATCAGCAGGGCGACGAACGCCGCGGGCGACGCGACGTCCAGGCCGAGCGCCTCCGGATCGGGCAGGACCTTCGCGCCGAGGGCGCCGGCGAGCGTGGCGATGTTCCAGCAGACGAAGACGGCCGCGCCGGTGGCGTAGAAGGCCAGCCGCGCCTCGCGCCGGGTGCCGCGTCCCATGGACATCGCCGAGCTCTCGTCGAGCACCAGCTGCGAGGTGGCCACCCGCCGCAGGCCGCCGACCTGGAGGAGGGCGGAGAGGTTCAGCCCGTAGAGGCTGTTGCGCACGCCCAGCAGGGTCGCGGTCGCCGCGCCGGTGAGGGCCGCGCCGCCGGCGCCGAGGACGCCGATCACGGCGAACTGGGAGGCGCCGGAGAACATCAGGAGGGACAGCACGCAGCTCTGCAGCACCGAGAAGCCGGCGACGACGGCCAGGGCGCCGAAGGACAGGCCCAGGGCGCCGACCGCGAGCCCGACGCCCACCGCGTCCCGCAGCACGGCGGCTCTCTGCCGCGGCCAGCTGTCGGCGGTGGGTACCGGGCTCGCGGTGGATTGCGCTTTGGTCATGGATTCCGCTCTCGCAGCACGATCGTCAGTTCGTCGTGCGCCTTGGCGCACAACTCGGCGGCCGCGTCGGGGGTTTCGCCCTCGGCGATGACGTAGCCGAGCCGATGGTATGCGTTCTTCGCGGGCTCCACCCGCTGTTCCGGGCGAGCCGTGACGGTGACATGGCGGACGCCTTCGAGGGCCCGCGCCGCCTCGGTCCCGGAGACGTGCGAGAAGGTGCCCTCGCGCTCGGCGAGCAGGAAGCGGATGGCGGCGGCCCGGGCCGGGACGCGGTCCAGCCGGGGCGGGCGGCCGAGGGCGGCGCGGACCTGCTCCTCGAGCAGGTTGATCCCGGTGGAGAGCCGGACGAGCTCGGGGATCATCCCGCCCGCGAGGCGGCCGTTGACCTCGATGACGGCCGCGCCCTCCGGGGTGAGCCGGACCTCGGTGTGGGCGGCGCCGCTGGTCAGCCCGACCGCCCGGACGGCCCGCCGGGCGGCCCCGGCCAGGTCGTCGGCGACGTGCGGCGGCACGGCGGCCGGGAAGACGTGGCCGTGCTCGACGAAGTGCGGCGGGCCCGCCAGGTGCTTCTGCGTGATCCCGACGCAGTGCACCTCGCCCGCCCGGCTGAACGTCTCGACGCTGAACTCCGGCCCGTCCAGGTACTCCTCGACGAGCACCGTGCCGGCGGTGGCCTGCCCGCGCACGTTGACCGTCTCGGCGAGGATCACCCGGCTCTGCGCGACCGCCTGTTCGGCCGTCGAACAGAGCAGCACGTTGTTGGAGCCGCTGTCGTCCGCGGGCTTGACCACGCAGGGCAGGCCGATCCGGGCCACCGCCTCCGGTACGTCCGCCGGGTCGGCCAGGACCGCGAACCGCGGCTGCCGGACGCCGGCCTGCGCCAGGCGGGCCCGGGTGACCGCCTTGTCGCGGCACGCGGTCATGCTCTCCACGGAGTTCCCCGGCAGGCCCAGGAGCGTGGTGAGTCCGGCCACCGCGGGGAGGTAGAAGTCGCTCGTGGTGGCGACCCCGGCGATCTCCTCCCGGCGCCAGGCGGCGCGGACGGTCTCGCGCAGTGCGGCGGCGGAGTTGGTGTCGCAGGTGACCACCTCGCAGCCGGTGCCGGCCACGTCCGGGTAGCGCTCGGGGGAGTTGGTGAGCAGGACCGGGGTGAGACCGAGGTCCCGGGTGAGCCGGAGGGCGAGCATGCCGGTGCCGGTGGTGTTCGACTCGACGAAGAGCAGGCGCTGGCGGTCCGCGGAGCGTTCGATCTCCTCGGTGCGGGACCAGTGCTCGGCGACCCGGCCCGGGGTGATCGTGACGGGTGCGGTGGCGGGCACTTGTCGGTCCACCTGGTGTTCGGTCCAGTAGTCGTCGTCATAGATGGTGCGGGTGTAGCGGTCACCGCGGTCGGGGAGGATGCCGACGATCCTCGTCCCCGGGGCCGCGCGGGCCGCCAGGTGGCGCAGCAACTGGTAGACGGACCCGGAGGTGTTGCCCGCGAAGATCTGCTGGTCGCGGGCGAGGTCGCGGGTCGCGGTGAAGGCTTCGAGGTCGTTGAGCCAGTGCACTTCGTCGATCAGCCGCCGGTCGAGGTTGCCCGGCAGGAGGCTGTTGCCGAGGCCGCTCTGCTTGCGTCCGGGCCGGTCGGGCTGGCCGAACAGGACGCTGCCGACGGAGTCCACCCCGACGACCCGCAGCTCGGGCAGGGTGGTCCGCAACTGCCGCGCCGTGCCGCAGAGCGAGCCGCCGCTGCCGACCGAGCCGACCAGCACGTCGAACCCGCCGAGGTCGTCGAGCAGTTCGGCGGCGAGGGCGCGGTAGCCGGCCGGGTTGTCGGGGTTGCCGTACTGGTCCGGCCAGAACGCGCCGGGGAGTTCGGTGCGCAACCGGGCCAGGAGCTCCAGGCGGGCGCCCTGCCAGCCCGTCCCGGTCATGGCCTCGACGACGTGGACCTCGCACCCGAGGGCGCGCAGTTTGGCGAGGGTGATGTCGTCGATGCGCGGGTCGGTGACGATGTGGACGGGGTGGCCGAGCGCGCGGCCGACGAGGGCCACGCCGAGGGCCATCGTCCCCGAGGAGCTCTCGACGATCGCGGCGCCGTCGGGCAGGGCGCCGGTCCGTTTGGCGGTCAGGATGATGGTGCGGGCGACCCGGTCCTTCATCCCGTAGAGGTTCTGGCACTCCAGCTTGGCGAAGACCTCCACGCCGGCGGGCGCGTCGAGGCGCAGCCGGACGAGTGGGGTGTGGCCTATCGCGTCGACAACACTGTCAAAGAGCACAGTCTCCTCCGATGGAGCCGGCGTGGTGGACAGAGGGGTGCGGGGTGTCGTAATCGGCCTTGCCGAGCGTGCGGTGGACCTCGACCGTGCCCGGGAGGCGGGCGCAGCGGGCGAGGACCTGTTCGAGCCGCAGTGGGTCGGCGCCGTGTTCGCCGAGGAGGATGCCGAGGACGGTGCCGCTGTGGGCGACGACCAGGCCGAGGCCGTCGTGGTCGCGGCAGATCCGGTGCAGTTCCTCGAAGTCCGGGCGGGGGAGCCGGCGGGTGTGCAGTTCGGCGCTGCGGGTGGCGACCTCGCCGATCGTGGCGAGGTCGGCGGAGCTCACGGCGGTGCTCAGGGTGTCGAGCAGGTCGCGGTACTCGCGGCGTTCGCGCAGGGTCGGCGCGGTGACCGTCCGGTTGAAGCCGACGGTGTCGACCGTGCCGCCGGGGTCGTGGGCCACGACGGTGAGCGGGGGCAGGAAGCCGAGCCGCTCGCGCAGGCGCACCTCGCGGTGGTAGTAGCTGACGACGCCCGCGTACATGACGCCGTCGGACGGCTCGATCCCGCGCAGGAAGTACTCGATCTCGGGTTCGGCGAGGGTGATCCCCAGGGTGTCGGCCACGGCGCGGGCGGTGGCGACGAGGTCGGCCGAGGAGCTGGCCAGTCCCTTGCCCTCGGGTATCGCGGAGTCGAGCTCCAGGGTGCCGCCGCCGATGTACCCGTGGGCGCGCAGGATCCGGGTGGCGAGGTGCCGGGACTTGTGCTTCCAGGTGGGCCTGACCGTGATCTCGTCGGTGGTCGTGGTGGCCCGGAAGACCGCGGTCGACCAGGCGTCGATGGGCAGGGTCACCAGGAAGCGGCGCTGGCGTTCCAGCAGCATCCCCTGCAGCAGTTCCCCGAAGGTGCCGTTGGCGACCCCGATGCCCGCTTCCTTCCGTATGAACATGATGGTTTCCTCGTTGACCGTCATTGAGCGTCATCGGCCGTCATTGAGCGTCGGTGGCCGTCGGTGGATGTCCGTGATCGTCCGCCGCCGTGCGGCGCCGGGCGTTGCCGTGTCCCGCCGGCGGCTCAGCCGGACGTGAGGCCCAGCAGGCGGTCCGACTCTGCCCCGGCCTCGCGGATCCGGCGGCGCCGGGCGTCCCAGGCGGCCTGGATCCCGTCGTAGCGGTCGGACTGGTCGGCGAGCATCGTGCGGACCTCGTCCGGCCGGGTCGAACCGGCGGAGACCTTGCGCCGGATGCTCGCGTCGGTGTCGAAGGCGGTCGCGAGCAGGCGCTGCGGCTCGGCTATCTCGAAGCCGTGGTCCTTCGCGACCTGCCGCAGGAGGTCGGGCCGGACGTCCCGCGGGGACGCGCCCTGCTCGGCGGCGGCCAGGACGTAGCCGCCGGCCACCACCTGCGCCGTCCGCCACGGGACGCCCTCGTCGAGGGTGAGCAGGTTGGCGAGGGTGAACCCGCCGAGGTACTCGCGCTCGCAGGCCCCGCGCATGCGGTCGGCGCGGAACTCCAGGTTGTCCAGGACGGCGGTGGCGAGGGTGAACACGCTGCGGGCGGTGCGGAACGCCGTCAGGACGTTGGTGCCGGCCTCCTTGGAGACCTCGACCGAGTTGGAGTACGGGGTGTTCCGCTGGCCCGTCAGGGTGTCCACGTGGAAGGCGGCGAGGTGGGCCGTCTTGCCGCGGATCCGTTCCAGGAGCGGGAAGTTCTTCTTCTGCGGCATCGCCGAGGAGATCCCGGCGTAGGCGTCCGGCAGGTCGATGAAGCCGTACTCGCTGCTGCCCCAGGAGATCAGGTCGGTGGTGAAGCGGCTCAGCACCACGCCGAACAGCGCCAGTTCGCCGGTGATCCGCAGCGCCCAGTCCCGGGAGGCGACCGCCACGAGGGCGTGCGGGCGCGGGCCGGCGAAGCCGAGCAGCCGGGCGGCGCGGTCGCGGTCCCACGCGAGCTCCTGACCGGCCATCGCGCCCGCGCCCAGCGGACACAGGTCGATCTCGTCGTGGGCCGTGAGGAGCCGGCGGGCCGCCAGCAGCACCTCCTCGCCGACGGCGGCGAAGTAGTAGCCGGGGGTGATGACCTGCGCGGCCTGGGCGTGGGTGTACCCGGGCATGAGCAGCTCGGTGGTCTCCCCGGCCAGGCGGTGGGCGGAGCGGCCGAGGGCGAGCAGGGCGTCGGCGGTGAGCGCCAGCTGGTGCCGGGCGAACATCACCTGGGCGCAGGCCTGGAGGTCGTTGCGGCTGCGGTCGACGTGCCAGGCCGGGACGGGAGCGGGCAGGTGGTGGTCGACGTGCCGCTCCAGCGCGAACGCGATGTCCGACATGTTGCGCTCGGGATCGGCGGAGACCGTCGCCGCCGTGATGCCGTGCAGCGCCTTGCCGATCAGCTCGGCCTGCCCGGCGTCGATCAGGCCCATCCGCAGGTACTCCAGGGCGAGCACCTTCTCGATCGCCAGGTACCAGGGCAGGAGGTGCTCCAGCTCGAACTCGAACTGGGGGGCCAGGACCTCCTCGTGGAGCAGGGTGTGCGGGTTCGCGGTGATCCTTCCGGTCAGGGGAGCCGCCACGGGTCACCGACCTTTCTTCCGGATGGTGAAGGCCAGGCTCTCGTGCTCGTGGAAGTAGGGCCGGTAGCCGGCGTGCGGGGGCTCCATCCAGCGCAGCAGCTCCACCGCGGCGACCTCGTCGGCGAGCCCGGCGTCGGCGAGGTAGGCGTCGAGGTCGGGGCGGTCGAAGAAGCGGCAGTAGAAGTCGGCGTGGTCCAGGTACTCCTTCGGCCGGACCTCCTTCATGCCGGGGTCGCCGACCTGACAGTCGTTCATCGTCCACATGTTCGCGACGACGTGCCCGCCGGGGCGGCAGATCCGGTACAGCTCCTGGAGCGCCTTGACGGGCTCGGTGAGGTGGCCGAGGAGGTCCCAGCAGAAGATCCCGTCGACGGAGTCGTCGGGCAGCCCGGTGGCGAAGGCGTCGGTCACCTTGAAGACGACGTTGTCGGCGTTGGCCTTGGCCACCACCCGGCGGGCGATCCCCATCGCGTTGCGGGAGGTGTCGCCGCCGAGGACGACGGTGGCCGCCTGGGCGAGCGGCGGCAGGTTGCGGCCGTCGCCGCACGGGAGGTCCAGGACCACGAAGGCGTCGTGGTCGGCGAACAGCTTGGCCGCGTTCACGACGTAGGGCACCGGCGGGTCGCCCCAGAGGTTGGTGTGGCCGTCCTCCAGCCGGTAGGCGTCGTTCCACTGGCCCTTGGCGAGTTCGTCCTGCGCGTTGGCGGCGCCGGGGCGGCCGGCGGCGGTGTCGGTGGTCACTGGGCGTTCCTCTCGTTGTCCAGGGCGAAGAGCTCCGCGACGCAGCGGTGGGCGTCGACGAAGGCGCGCGAGTATCCGGGGGTCGGAACGAGGTGGTTGTAGAAGGTGGCGCCCTCGCACAGGGGCCCGATCAGCCAGAGCCGCGGGTCGCTCACGCCGGCGGCGTCGACCGGGTGCAGCGAGGCGTCGACGTCGGCGCCCCGCACGGCGGTGCTCTCCGGGAGCAGTCGGCGGATCCGGCCGTCCTCGTGGAGGGAGCGGATCAGCGGGCTGGCGGAGGAGTCCACGGCGGGCCAGGGCGAGTTGCCAGCGCAGAGCCAGTCGACGTCCTCGCGGTGCGGGGTCGCCAGGCGGGTCGAGGCGATCGTCCACCGGCCGCCGTCGTCGTTCCAGTGCACCGACGGGGCCGCGCCGAACGGTGTGCGCACGACCCGCGCCTCGATGAGGGCGAGGAGTTCGGCGTGCCGCTCCTTCTGGGGTCCCACCACCGCGCGGTTGAACAGCGGCACGGTGGTGTGCAGGAACCGGTCGAGGGAGGCGTTCGTCAGGCCGCCGAAGTTGACGGCGTCGCGCAGGGTGTCGCGGACCTCGCGGACGGCCTCCAGGGCTGCCTTCAGGGGGCTGTGGTCCAGTCCGCGGTCGGCCTCGACGAGATCGTGGCGAATCGTTTCCGCCAGCCAGTGCTGATAGCCGGCGCTGTCGTGCAGCTCCATGGCGGCCGAGTCGTCCCAGGCCTTCAACGGGTCGAAGGGGCCGTGCAGTTGGTCGAGCAGGTCGAGCGTCGCGGGGAGCTTGTCGGTGTCGGCCGCCCCGGTGAGCTCGGCGGCGAGCGCCGCCTCGGCGTCGGCGCCGCCCTCGACCAGGGCGCGGCACCGGTGGTAGGCGATCCGCATCTCGGTCAGCAGCAGCGGGAACAGGCAGTCGTCGAAGTCGAGGGGCCCGGCCTCGCGGAACTCGGCCACCGTCGCCCGGGTGAGGACGAGCGGCTGAAAGCGGCTGCTCATTCGCATGCGGTGCGGGCGGGCCCGGAACGGGACTCCGGAACGGGAATAGAGGAGCAATTCCGGTTCGGCGCCGCCGGGCCGGTAGCGCAGCCGTCGGCCGTCCGGGACGAATCGGCCGCCGCGGCCGACCGTCAATGCGGCGATGACGTCCATGGCCGACAGGCCGAATCCGGCGACCGCCACCGAATCCTCCGGCGGGATCACGGCGAGCTTGTCGGGGATCGGGTACGGGTCGCCGATGTGCCGGGCGGCGGCCGACGGGAATTCGGCTGCGATCGGCGGGGAATTCTCCCGGTTGGGGACGTGACCGACGGTCAGGAAGGCGTAATCGGTGCCGACCGTGGAACCGTCGGCGAGGCCGATCCGGACGCCGGAGCCGGGATCCGAGGCCAGCGAGGTCGCCCGGGAGCGGTGCACGGTCACGCTCAGCCAGGACGGGGCCCGCTCGCGCAGGCGGGCGAGGAACCACTGCAGGTACTCGCCCAGCAGCCGCCTGGGCAGGAAGTCGTTCGGCCGGACCGGACGGCCGGTGCGGCCCACCGTGTGCCCGTCCCCGGCGATCATCAGACCGCGTTCGGTCACCCACTCGTACAGGCTCGGGCCGGCCTCGCCCGCGTACGCCCCGACCGCGTCCCGGTCGGGGAACATCGATATCTCGCCGCACAAGGTATTCAGCAGTAAGTAGTCGGGTTGCGAGACGGAATGGAGTCCCTCGCCCTCGGATAAAGGGTCGATGATCTCCACGCGTAACCGGCCGGGTGGTGCGCCGTGCTTTCCGATCCTGGGCGCCAGGGTGACGATCCGTTCAAGGATGCTGCACCCGCGAGAACCCATGCCGATGATGGCGATTGAATACTCCGATGCCAAGTGAAACCCCCGGAGACATGAGAAGTCGATGAGATCGACGGCGGCCACGCTACGCGACCGACAACCCAAAGTCCATACTCCGATTATGACGTGGCCTTACCGGAGAGTCTGTGCTCGATCAGTGTGACGCAAGGTGCTTCGATCAATTCGTGTGCTGTGTGCTGTCCGGGAGGATCCTGAGGCGATTTCCGTGCCGGGGCGCACTCGCGTTCCGGCCGGTTTCCGCCAGCGCGTCGGACCACCGGAACGTTCGCGTCCGGTGGGTATCCTGCCGGGGACCGCCCGACACCGGAACGCGCCTGGAGCACGTGATGGCAGCGCTGGAGACCGGCACCCTGGACGTTCCCGGGGCGCGCCTGCACCACGAGCTCAGAGGCACCGGACCACTGCTCCTGCTGGTGCCCGGCGGCGCCTCGGACGCGGCGGTGTTCGAACCACTGGCCGAGCAACTCGCCACCCGCTACCGGGTGCTGAGCTACGACCCGCGCGGAATCTCCCGCAGCCCGCTCCACGGGCCGCCGGTCGACCAGCGGGTCGACGTCCAGGCGCAGGACGCGCTCCGGCTGCTCGACCGGCACACCGTGGGCGACGAACCGGTGCTCGCCCTGGGGAGCTGCGCCGGGGCGCTCGTGGCCCTCGAACTGCTGCGGACGCACCCCGACCGCGTGGCCGCGGTGGTCGCCCACGAGCCCCCGGCGATGCGGTTGTTGCCGGACGGCGAGGCGCAGGTCGCGTTCTTCGAGGAGGTGCACGAGACCTACCGACGGGACGGGGCCGCGGCGGCGATGCTGAGCCTCGCGGGCGCCTTCGGCGGACGGCCGGCGCCCGCGCTGCCCGAAGTGCGGGACAACAACGAGTTCTTCCTGGCCCACGTCATGCGCCCGACGACGGCATTCTCCCTGGACGTCGCCGCGCTCAGCGGGCTCGCCGACCGGATCACGCCGGCCGGCGGCCTGGAGTCGCGCGGCTACCTGATCCACCGTCCGGTCGCCGCTCTCGCGGCCCTCCTCGGCCGCGACCTGGCGCTCTTCCCGGGCGGCCACGCCGGGTACGCCAAGCATCCGGAGGAGTTCGCCCGGCAGTTGGGCGCCGTGCTGGACGCACTCCCGGCCGGGTCCGCGGCGGTGCCGGCGGGTCTGGAGGAGGTGTCGTGAGACTCGTGATGGGGGCGCAGAACTGCGGGTTCGGGCCGGCGGCCGAACTCGTCGCGGTCTCGCGCGCGTTGAGCGGCCACGAGCGGATCTTCGTCGGGGACGGCGTGGCCGCCGAGTTCGCGCACTGCAATCCGGACGCCTTCGACGAGATCCGCTCGCCGGCCCCGCGCGACGCGGACCTGAGCCGGCTGCTGGCCGGCTGCGACCGCGTGGTGTCCGTGATGGACGCCGACCTCGTGCTGCACGGCGTGCTGGCGGACCGGCCGGTGGTCCTGCTGGACAGCCTGTTCGCGTTCTGGCGCCTGGAACGGCCGCTCGCGGAGATCCTGCGGCTCTGCGAGACGCTTCCGCGGTCCGGGTTCGGGGCGGCGGACCGGCACCTCGGTGAACTGTCCCCGCACGAGCGGGTGGTGGCCGCCCACCTGCTGGCCACCCACGGGCTGGTGCAGAACTTCCCCGGGGTGCGGCAGCGGATCGCGGAGTTCGCCGGACTGGGGGTGGGGCGGGTGCCCCGGACGACCGGCGCGCTGGTCGATCACGACGGGCTGCGGGCGGCCGCGAGCGCGGAGCCGGCCGCGTCGGAGTACGACCTGTTGATCAACCTCGGCGGGTTCCGCAACTTCCTGCTCGACTTCGACGAGCACAACGACTACCTGCTGCTGATCGAGCGCTGGCTGCCCGACCTGCTGCGCGACTGGCCCCGGTTCCGCCGCGTCCTGGTCTGCGGCGGGCCGTTCGGCGGCCGGCGGGCGCGCACGGTCACGGTGGACGGACGGCGGGCGGACTGCCGGCTGGTGCCGCAGCGCGAGCTGCTCCGGCACGTCGCCTCCACCCCGCACTACCTGCTCACCCCCGGCCTGACCGCCCTTCACGAGGCGCTGGCGCTCGGCCGCCTCCCGCTCGCGCTGCCCGAGCAGCACTACGCGCACCTGTTCACCGTCCGCCGGCTGGAGCGGACGCTGTTCGCCAAGACCGCCGTCGGCCTGGCCGACCTGCTGCCCGACCGCCCGGTCCCGGAGGACGACTTCACGGGGACGGCGGCGCTGGTCGAGCTGGCCGGGCGGATCCGCCGCGACGACGGCCACTACGACCGGTTCCGCCGCTGCCTGAACGAGCGGATTGGACAGTACCTGGCGCTCGGGGCTGCGGAACGGCTCTCTGCCGTCGAGGAGTTGCGCGCGGCGATGGACGGACCGCCGCTGGGCGAGGTGCTCGCGGAGGTGCTGCGGTAAGCGGTGCCGCGGTAAGGCGTGCCGGGTCGGAGGGCGGTGGCTCTTCCACGACGCCCTCCATCTGATACAACTGTATCAACGGGGGTTGGGCGTCGGGGGGAGCAGAGCATGCGGATGGCACTTGTCCGGGGAGCGGTCGTCGCCCAAGTCCTCTTCACTGCCGTGTGGTCGGTCGGCGGGATCGCAGAGGGGCGGGGCTACCGCAGCTCCGCGCACGGCATCAGCGACCTGGGCGCGCGGACGGCCGATCACGCGGGGCTCGTGCTCGCGGCGCAGGGCGTCGCGGGCGTCCTGACCATCGCGTTCGCCCTCTTCGCGCTGGGCCCGGCCCTGGCCGCCCCCGGCGGGCGGCGACCGGCGGGGGCCTGGCTCGTCGCCGCGTCCCCGCTGGGCCTGGACAACGTGTGGGACGTCCTCTTCCGCCTCGACTGCCGGGCCGCCGACCCCGGGTGCGTCCAGGGCCTCGGGTCCGGCTCGTGGCAGGCGACGGGGCATCTGGCGATCTCGTTCGTCGGCTTCCCGGTCATGGTGATCACCCCGTCCGTCCTGGCCGCCCACTTCCGCGCGAACCCGGCGTGGCAGGGCTGGTCCGGGGGCGCCCTGGCCTTCAGCCCGGTGATGTTCATCGGCGTGATCGCCTTCATCGGGCTGCACGGCCACGCCGGCGCCGGCTACGCGGAACGGGCCCTCGCCCTGGCGGCGTCGGCCGGGGTGGTCCTGCTGGCCCTCGGCACCCGCCGGGCCCTGGCCGACGGGTGCGCCCGAGGTCCGGCCGTCAGATGACGTCGGCCAGGTCCCGCAGCAGCCGGGCCTTCGCCCGCGCGCCGACGATGCTGCGCACGGGCTCGCCGTTGCGGAAGAGCACCATCGTCGGCATGGAGAGGATCGAGTAGGCCGCCTGGGACTCGGGGTTGGTGTCGACGTCCAGCTGGACGACCTTCAGTTCCCCGGCCTTCTCCCGGGCGATCTCCGCGAGCACCGGCGCGACCATCCGGCACGGCGGGCACCAGTCGGCGGTGAACTTCACCAGGACCGGCACGTCGGCCGCGAGCACCTCGGCGGCGAAGCTCGCGTCCGTCACGGCCAGAATTTCCGTTCCCGTCATCTCAACTCTCCTTCGTCTGGGCATGGTTGGTGGAAAGCTCGCAGTGCGGTTCGGGCCCGCCCGGATGCTCGGCCTCGACCCGGAGCTCGGCGCGGGCCAGCTGGGCGGCGACCCGGTCGCGCACCTCGTGCAGCCGCGCCAGGCACTCGTCCAGCTCGGCGAGCCGGCCGCGGTAGACGTCCAGTGACGCGGGGCAGGAGTCGCCCTCCGGGTGCCCGGCCTGGAGGCACTCGACGAACGGGCGGGTCTGCTCCAGGTCGAAGCCGAAGCCCTGGAGCGTCCGGATCTGCCGCAGGAGCCGCAGGTCCGCCTCGTCGTACGCCCGGTACCCGTTGCCGTTGCGCCGGGCGGGCAGCAGCCCGCGCGACTCGTAGTACCGAAGGGTGCGGGTGGTCGTCCCCGCCTGTGCCGCCAGTTCGCCGATCCGCATGGAGAGAACGCTAGACCTTGACGCCGACGTCAACGCCAGCGCCGCCGTCCGGACCGGCGGGACGGGTGGGCCCGGGGTCCGTTGCGCGCTACGCTGCCCCGGCACTCGTGGACGGGGGAGAGGCGACGATGGCGCGGACGTACGAAGAGCCCTGGTACGCCACCGGGTTGAGGGCCGGGCTGGAGCTGGTGGGGTGGATCGGGCTGCCGATCGCGCTGTGGCCGCACTCGGTGCTGCTGGCGATCGGGGTGGACGTCGTGCTGATCGGCGTGCCGGCCGTGCTGCAGACGCCCGGGGACAAGCCGGGGACGGTCGTCGCGGTGCCCGGGTGGGTCACGGTCCTGATGGTGCTCGCCGAGCTCGCGGGGGCCGTCGTCGCCGCCTGGCTGCTGTTCCCGGTGTGGGCGGCGGTGCTCGTCTCCGTCCTCGCGCTCGCCTGTTGCGGCACCGAACTTCCGCGCTGGCGGTGGCTGTCGACGCTCAGCCCGCCCGGCGGGCGCGTTCGGTGACGTTGCGGGCCATGCGGCCGAAGACCACCGAGTGGAACGGCGCGACCGACCACCAGTAGGCGTGTCCGGCCAGGCCGTGCGGGTGGAACAGCGCGCGCTGCCGGTAGCGGGTGCCGTGGTTCCCGTCCGGGGTGACGGAGAGCTCCAGCCAGGCCAGGCCGGGGAGCCGCATCTCGGCGCGCAGCCGGAGCAGGCGGCCCGGTTCGATCTCCTCGACCCGCCAGAAGTCGAGCGAGTCCCCGACCCGCAGGCGGGCCGGATCGCGGCGGCCCCGGCGCAGGCCGACGCCGCCGGCCAGGCGGTCGAGGAGGCCGCGCAGGGCCCAGGCGAGGGGGAAGGAGTACCAGCCGTTGTCGCCGCCGATGCCTTCGACCACGCGCCAGACGTCGGCCGGCGCGGCGGCGACCGTGCGTTCCCTGAGGTCCTGGTAGAGGCTGCCGCCGGCCCAGTCGGGGTCGGTGGGCAGCGGGTCGCTCGGGGCGCCGGGCAGGGAGGCGGAGGACCAGCGGGTGGCGACGTCGGCGTCCTTGATGCGGCGCAGGGCGAGCGCCACGGCCCGGTCGAAGCCGGTCAGGCCCTCCGGCGGGTCGGGCACCCACCGGGCGAGGTCGTGCTCGCCGCACACGACCTCGTGGCGCAGGGACTCGACGAGCGGCCGGGCGATGGAGCCGGGAACCGGGGTGACGAGGCCGACCCAGTGGCTGGAGAGCCCGGGAGTGAGCACGGGGACAGGGAGGATGACGCGTCGGCGCAGGCCCGCGATCCGGGCGTAGCGCTGCATCATCTCGCGGTAGGTGAGGACGTCGGGCCCGCCGATGTCGAAGGTCCGGTTGACCGACGGCGGTAGGAGCGCGGCGCCGGCCAGGTAGCGCAGGACGTCGCGGACGGCGATCGGCTGGATGCGGGTGGCGACCCAGCGCGGGGTGACCATCGCGGGCAGGCGCTCGGTGAGGTGGCGGAGCATCTCGAAGGAGGCGCTGCCGGAGCCGATGATGACGGCGGCGCGCAGTTCGGCCGTCGGCACGCCGCTGGCGCGCAGGATGCGGCCGACCTCGGCGCGGGAGCGCAGGTGCGGGGAGAGCCCGCTCTCGTCGACGCCGTCGGGGACGAGCCCGCCGAGGTAGACGATCCGGGAGACCCCCGCGGCCGCTGCGGCGGCTCCGAAGGCGTGGGCGGCCTCCCGGTCGGTGGCCTCGAACGAGGGGCCGGTGCCGAGGGAGTGGACGAGGTAGTAGGCGACGTCCACGCCGTCGAAGGCGCCGGTGAGGGTGGCGGGCCGGGTGACGTCGCCGACGGCGGTCTCGACCCGCGCCCGCCAGGGCTGGTCCCGCAGCCGTCCGGGGTCGCGCACCAGGCAGCGGACGGGGTGGCCGCGGGCGAGCAGCTCGGGGACGAGGCGGCCGCCGATGTAGCCGGTCGCGCCGGTCACCAGGCAGCGCGGCGGGGCGGGGGGCAGGTCGTTCATGTCGGGCGGTTCATGTCGGGTCGCTCATGTCGGGTCGCTCATGTCGGGTTGTTCGTGTCGGGGTCCTAGGAAGGCGTCGCGCGGTCTTCGGAGCCGGTGGCCCGGTCGGATCGGCGGAGCCCGCCGGGCCACCCTGTCAGTCCAGGCCCCGGGCGTGCCGCAGCCGCGCGGTGAGCGTGTCGGGGTCGATGATCGGCGCCGGGTAGTCGGGGGCGAGGAGCCAGGGGCGGTGGATGGTGGCCCCCGGGAGGTGGGCGAGTTCGGGCACCCACCGGCGGACGTACGTCCCGTCCGGGTCGTAGCGGTCGGCCTGGCGCAGCGGGTTGAGGACCCGGTTGGGGCGGGTGTCGGTGCCGGTCCCCGCGACCCACTGCCAGTTGAGCTGGTTGTTGGCCACGTCGCCGTCGACGAGCAGGGAGAGGAAGTGGGCGGCGCCGATGCGCCAGTCCAGGTAGAGGCTCTTCGCGAGGAAGCTCGCCGTCAGCAGCCGGCCGCGGTTGTGCATCCAGCCCTCGTGGGCGAGCTGGCGCATCGCCGCGTCGATGATCGGGTAGCCGGTGCGGCCCCGGCGCCACGCCTCGGCCTCGCCGTCGTCGTGGTGCCAGTGGTCGTCCTTGGTGCGGTAGTCCCGCCGGGCGGCGTGGGGGCGGGCGGCGAGCACCTGGTGGTGGAAGTCGCGCCAGGCGAGCTGCCGGACGAAGGCCTGGGCTCCGTCGCCGCCGTGCTGCTGGGCGCGGACGGCGAGTTCGGTGGGGGACAGGCAGCCGAAGTGCAGGTAGGGGGAGAGACGGGACGTGGCGTCGGCGGCGAGGTCGTCGTGGATGTCGGCGTACGCGTCGATGTCCCAGCGTCGCCGGACCTCGCGGGCGGCCGTTTCGCCTCCGCGCGGCAGGGCGGGCGAGGCCGGGCGGGCGGTGGGCAGGTGCTCGCCGCCGATGCCGTCCGGCGTGTCGAGCTTCCGGGGCGCGCCCAGGACGGTCCGCCAGGGGGCCTCCTGCCAGACGCGGTGGTACGGGGTGAAGACCGCGTAGTGGTCGCGGTTCGCCGGGGTGAGCCGGCCCGCTCCGACGACCGTCAGCGAGGCGTCGTGGACGTGCAGGCGGTCGCCGAAGTGCTTGCGCAGCGCGGCCTCGCGCCGCCGGGCGTAGGCGCTGACCCCGGCGGCGAGGTGGACGGTGCCCGCGGCGGCCTCGGTCGCCACGCGCGCCGCCTGCTCGGCGGTGTCACCGCGGCGCAGCACGAGCCGGGAGCCGGTGCGCCGCAGCGAGGCGTCCAGGTCGGAGAGGCAGTCGGCGAGGAACGCCAGCCGGTTGGGGGCGGCGAAGCCGGCGGCCTCGACGGCGGGGTCGAGGACGAACAGCGGCACGACCTCGTCGCCCGCGGCGCGGGCGGCGTGCAGGACGGGGTTGTCGTGCAGGCGCAGGTCCTGGGTGAACAGGGCGATGGAGACGGTCACGGGTGGGGCCTCGCAGGTGGTGCGGTCGGGGTGCTCGGGTCCCGGCGCGGCGGCAGCGGCACGAACCCGCTGGTGCGGGCCGCGTACTCGGCCCAGCCGGGGCGTTCGGCGGCGAGCCGGCGCTCCAGCATCGGCTTTCCGCTGCCGAACGCCAGCAACCAGGTCATCAGGAGGGGGCTGAGGACGAACGCCCATCCGACGGGCGTGTCGGCGACGAGCAGGAAGACGCCCCACCAGACGCACGCGTCGCCGAAGTAGTTGGGGTGGCGGGTGTAGCGCCACAGGCCGCGGTCCATGATCCGTCCCCGGTTGGCGGGGTCGGCCTTGAAGCGGGTGAGCTGCCGGTCGCCGACCGCCTCGAAGGCCAGGCCGACGCTCCACAGCCCGACCCCGGCCCAGGCGAGCGCGCCGGGCGGGGACGGCACGTACTGCGCCGCCTGGACGGGCAGCGAGACGAACCAGACGATCGCGGCCTGGAGCAGGTACACCTTGCGCAGCGCGTACCGGACGCGGGCCGGGCCCTCGGGCACGCGGGCGAGCATGCGGGCGTAGCGCCGGTCCTCCGGCAGGCCCCGGGCGCGCCACCACAGGTGGGCGGAGAGCCGGACGCCCCACACCGCGACGAGCACGGTGACGAGCACCCGCCGGCCGGGGTCGCCCCGGCCGTCCGACAGGAGGTAGCCGACGAGCGCGAGTTCGGCGAAGGCCAGGCCCCACGCGACGTCGACCGCCCGGTGCCGGCCGGTGCGCACCCCGACGACGAACGTCGCGAGCATGATCGCGAGGACGGCGGCGGCGGTGACGGCGAGGTTGAGCGCGAACGCGCCGCCGTCCGGGACGGCCCGGCTCATGAGGGCGCCCCGCGGGTGAGGAGGATCTGGTGGACGTCCAGGTAGCCGGCGCGGAACCCGGCCTCGGAGTGCGCGAGGTACAGCTCCCAGGTGCGCCGGAACACGTCGTCGAAGCCGAGTGCCGCGACCTGGCCGGCGTGCGCGGTGAACCGCTCGCGCCACAGCCGCAGCGTCTCGGCGTAGTGCGGCCCGTACGCGTCGGCCGCGCGCACGCGCAGGGCGGTGTGCCGGGCGGCGGTCTCGGAGACCGCCCGCAGGGACGGGATCAGGCCGCCCGGGAAGACGTACTTGAGGATCCACGTGTAGGTGCGGCTGCTCGCGGTCATCCGGTCGTGCGGCATGGTGATCGCCTGCAGGGCGACGCGTCCGCCGGGTGCGAGGACCCGGTCGAGCGTGCGGAAGTAGCCCGGCCAGAACGGCCGTCCGACGGCCTCGATCATCTCCGCGCTGACCACGGCGTCGTACGCGCCCTCGGCGGCGCGGTAGTCGCAGAGCCGCACCTCGGCCCGTCCCTCGTACCCGGCCTCGGCGATCCGGCGGCGGGCGAGGGCGAGCTGTTCCTCGGACAGCGTGAGGCTGACCACCCGGGCGCCGCGCGCGGCCGCCCGCAGCGCCAGTTCGCCCCAGCCGGTGCCGATCTCCAGCAGCCGGGTGCCGGGGCCGACGCCGGCGAGGTCGAGCAGCCGGTCGATCTTGCGGTGCTGGGCGGCGGGCAGGCCGTCCCAGGTCGCGAGCGGCGCCCGGCCGGGGGCGGGGCCGGTCGGGAAGAGCGCCGCCGAGTAGGTCATGGTCGGGTCGAGGAAGAGCGCGAACAGGTCGTTCGACAGGTCGTAGTGGCGCGGGATGTTGCGCCGGGCGCCGTCGACCGTGGACGACTCGGCGGCCGGCGGGCGCTGGACGTACAGCCGGCGCAGCCAGCGGGTGCCGGCCGGGACGAGGGTCTGCGGGGCGGCGGCGAGCGCGGTGAGCAGCGCGGTCAGGTCGGGGCTGTCCCAGTCGCCGGCCTGGTAGGCCTCGCCGAAGCCGATCAGGCCGCTCTCGCCGACGCGGTGGAGGAACGCCCGCGGGTGGTGCAGCCGCAGGACGGGGGCGCCGGGTGCGGCGGGGCGCAGGACGCGCCCGCCGGGCAGTTCGACGCGCAGGCCGCGGCGGGCGGCGACCCGGCTCAGCAGCCGGCCGGCGACGGCGGCGCGCAGCGGGGCGTGCGGCACGCGGGCGACGTCGGGCCAGCGGGCGGGGTCGACGACCGGGGTCGGCGGGGCGGGTGGCGCCGACCGCGGGGCGGCCGGGGTGGTGGTCATGCGGAGGGCACCTCTTCCTCGCGTACGGGGTGCCCGGTGGCGGGCTGGGCGGTGTCGGGGACGGGCCGGGGGTGGACGGGCCGGGGGTGAACGGGCAGGCCGCGCAGCCACAGCCGGACGCCCTGGTAGCGGATGTGCAGGCTCACGGCCTGCGTGGCGAACGGGTGCCGCAGGGCGGCCCGCAGCAGGGCGGCGGTGCTCGCCGGGTGAGCGGTGCCGCGCACGGTGGCGGTGAAGACGCGCCCGCCGGGGCGCTCCAGGTGGACGGCGAGGCGGAGGTGCTCGCCCGGCTCCGGCAGGGACATCCGGTAGCCGCCGTCGACCGGGAAGAACGGCGAGACGTGGAACTCCTTCGGTGTCCCGGCCCGGCCCCCGTCGTCCGGGCGCAGCAGGTAGCGGTGGCGGCCGCCGTAGGTGTTGTGCACCTCGGCGACGGTGCAGAGCGGGCGCCCGGCCTCGTCGCGGCACCAGTACACGGTGAGGGGGTTGAACACGTGCCCGAGCGACCTGGCCTGAGTGAGCATCAGTACCTGGCCGCGGCCCAGGTGCACACCTCGGGCGGCGAGGTAGTCCCGGAGATCCTGCCGGATCGTCGCGTTCCCGTAGCCGGGGTCGAGGCGGTGGTCTCGGGGCCGGAAGGAGGCCAGTGCTCCCAGCGGCCAGGGGAGTCGGGGGAGCCGGTCGAGATCCACCAGCCACAGGTAGCCGCGGTGCCGGAAGGCGTGCCGCAGCGGGGCCGTGCGCACGTGGGCGGTGCGCGTCTCGTACAGCACGGCGCCCCAGGGGCCGGGCAGGCGGCGGACTTCGGCGGTCACGGCGCCTCCGCCCCGAGGAGGGACAGGGCCGCGCGGACACCCGAGCGGCAGCCGTCCTCGTGGAACCCCCAGCCGTGGTACGCGCCGGCGAACGCGGTCGTGGCGGTGGCGAGTTCGGGCAGGCGGCGCTGGGCGGCGACGGTCCCGGCGGTGTAGATCGGGTGCTCGTAGACCGTGCGGGACACCACCAGGTCCTCGGGGACGGTGTCGTGCTCGTCCTCGTTGAGCGTGACCAGGTAGTCGTCGCCGGTGTCCAGCCGCAGCAGCCGGTTGAGGTGGTAGCTCACCCGCACCCGGTCGGCGGGGCCGTCGCACGCGGGCATCCGGTAGTTCCACGAGGCCCGGGCCCAGCCGGCCTCCGGCAGGAGGGAGGAATCGCGGTGCAGGACGGTCGGGTTGCGCGAGTACCGGAAGGCGCTGAGGACCTCCAGCTCGGCGTCGGTCGGGTCGGTGAGCAGCCGCAGCGCCTGGTCGGCGTGGGTGGCGATCACCACGGCGTCCGCCCGGGTGCGCCGTCCGTCCGCGGTGACGACCGTGACGCCGCCCGGGTGGCGGCGCACCGCCCGGACGGGGGCCGACCGGTGCACCGTGCCCTGCCGCTCGGCGAGCTTCCCGGCGATCCGCTCGACGTACGTCCGGGAGCCGCCGACGACCGTGCGCCAGGTCGGCGAGCCGTTCACGCTGAGGAGGCCGTGGTTGTCGAGGAACCTGAACAGGTAGCGCGCCGGGTAGTCGCCCGCGAGATCCGGCGCGCACGACCACACCGCCGAGACCACGGGCGTCATGAAGTGGCTCACGAAGTACGGCGAGAAGCCCTCGGTGGCGAGGAACTCGCGCAGGCTGGGGCCGTCGTCCCCGGGCCTCGCGAGCAGGCGGCGGGCCCGCCGGTGGAAGCGCGGCACCTCGGCCAGCATCCGCAGGTACCGGCCGCGCAGCGCGGCCCCGGGCCGGGCCAGCAGACCGGCCGGGCCGCGCGCACCGGCGTACTCCAGGCCGCACCCGTCGCAGTGCACGGACAGGCTCATGTCGCTGACTCGCGTGCGCACACCGAGCTCGGCGAACAGCCGCACCAGGTGCGGGTAGGTGCGCTCGTTGTGCACCAGGAACCCGGTGTCCAGGGCCGCCGCGCGCCCGGCCGGCCCGACGGCCTCCTGTGTGTGCGCGTGCCCGCCGAGCCGCTCGTCCGCCTCGAACAGCTCGACCCGCACGCCCGCCCCGGACAGCTCGTACGCGGCGGTGAGCCCGGCCACGCCGGCGCCCACCACCACCGCGTGGCGCACGGGCGGTCCGCTCCGGGGCCGCGGGACGGCTCCGGAGGTGGAGACGGTGTCGACTGTCGTCACGAAGGCCCCTCGGTTCGTCGGGGCCGCGGGTGCGGCCCGGGTGCTGTCTGCACCGAACCTTCGGAGCCGTCCATTCGGCGGATTGGTGGGTGGATCGGCCAGCGGATCGGGCCGTGGCGCCGGCGATGTGCCGCGGCCGGGCCTACGGGACGACCGCTTCCTCCAGCAGGTCGAGCGCGCCCGCCAGGGTGCGGGGGCTCGCGGTGCGGGCCGGCAGCCGGGAGCGGTCCCAGCCGGGACCGGCGACCAGCACCACCGCCCGGCCGCGGGAGCCGCGCGGCCCCCACGCACTGTCGGTCACCCGCCGCACCAGCTGCCGGTCGGCCGTCCGCCGGTCCTGCGACCAGAGCATCACCGCACCCGGGCCGATCCGCTGCACCGCGTCGAGCAGCGCCCGCGGCGGGACCGTCGACCCGAGCATCCGGAACGGCAGGGCGCGCGCGGTCAGCCCGGCCGCGGTGGCGTCCAGCGGCAGCGTGTGCCGCTCGGCGGGCATCGCGGCCAGCACGACCGGCGGCACCGCCCGGACCTCCGCGGGCTGCACGGCGGCATGCCGCAGCACCGAGGCCACGTGCCAGGACAGCAGGTGCTCGACCTCGACGTACTGCTCGCCCTCGGCGGCCCACTTGCGGCCGGCGGCGCGCAGCGCGGGCATCATCACCTCCGTCCACGCGTCCACGACCCCCAGCGCGTGGACGGCGTCGCGCAGGATCCGGGCCACCTCCGGGGCGTCCAGCCGCACGGCCGCCCGGGCCAGGCCGCGGCACTCGGGGCGTACCGTCCCCACGCGCAGCGCCCGGCTTCCCCCGGGGCGTGCGGCCGCCGTCTCCTCGGGCTGGAACGGCTCCGCACTCGCCGTCGCGAGGACCACCCGCGCGGCCTCGCCCGGCGGGACACCACGGGCCGTCAGCCGGCACATGGCCTCCAGCACCGCGATGTCGCGCGCGCTCCAGCGGCGGTGGTGCCCGGGCTCCCGGTCCGACGGGCCGATGCCGTAGCGGCGCTCCCACGAGCGGACCGTCGTCGGCGACACGCCCAGGCGCCGGGCCACGCTCCCGGTGGGCATCCCGGCGTCGGGCACGGGCGGTTCGGCCATCAGGTCCTCCGGGAACGGGGCGTCAGAAGCCCCCGGAGAGTCACCGGAGGCGCACCCATTGTCGTCCGGCCGGCGGCCCCGCCCCACGGCCTTCGGGCCGGCACTCATCTGAGGCCGACCGCAGGACCGGTGGCGAACGACGCCCGCAGCCGGATCAGCCCGTCCCTCATGCGCGTCTTGACCGTGCCCAGCGGCACACGGAGCATCTGCGCGATCTCACGCTGCGAGTACCCGCCGTAGTACGCCAGCACCAGCGACTCACGCTGCACCCGGCTCAGCCCCGCGAGCGCCGCCCGTACCCGCTCCACGTCCAGCCCGCGTTCCACCAGGTCGACGACCGACTCGCCGACGGGCGGTTCGAGCGACGCGACGCGCGTCTCCCGGTCCGACGCGGCCTGCACCGACCTGACCCGGTCCACGGCGCGGCGGCGGGCGATCGTGAGCACCCACGCCATCACCGTGCCCCGCTCCGGCCGGTACCCGGCTGCCCCGCGCCACACCTCCAGCAGCACCTCCTGCGCCACCTCCTCGGCGTGCGCCGGATTGCGCAGCGTCCGGACGGCGGTGCCGTAGACCGGTCCGGCGACGGCGTCGTACAGCCGGGCGAAGGCCTCCTCGCTCCCGCCCGCCACGGCCACGACGAGCCGGCACAACTCCTCGGGCGCCACGTCGTTGATCCAGGGGAGGGGCTGCACATCGGGTCGCTGCTGCGTGCAGAGGGTCACACGGCAACGGTGCGGCCGGGCGGATGACCGAGACCACTCGCAGCGTCTGTGCAGCGTTTCGCCCGCGCGGGCTTCCTACATCCGGGCCTTGAGCACGTCGAACTCGCAGCCCGGCGCGGACGGGTCGAAGCCGTGCTCGACCAGCCAGCGACTCGCCAGCAGGCTCCGCAACGACCACCACGCGCGGATCACGTCGACGTCCACGTCGGCGCCGTAGCCGGCGAGGACGTCGCCGAGGTGCTCCTCGTGGCCGAGCGTCAGGACGGCGAGGTCGAACAGGGCGTCGCCCCGGGCGGCCTCGGACCAGTCGATGATGCCGGTGACCTCGTCGCCGTCGACGAACACGTGACCGGTCTGCAGGTCGCCGTGCGTGAACACCGGGGTCCACGGCCGCAGCGCGGCCTCGGCGACCCGCCGGTTGCGGGTGACGAGGTCGGCGGGCAGGACGGCGTTCGCCACGAGCCACGCGCACTCGCGGTCGAGGTCCGCCGCCAACTCGTCCACTCCCCGGGCCGACCACGGCGGCAACGGCGCGTCGTGCAGCCTGCGTGCGGCGGCGCCGGCCGCGGCCCACGCCGCCGGTGACGCGGCCGACGGTTCGCCGAGCCGGCCGAGCGCCCGCCCCGGCAGCGCGGCGATCGCGAGCACGGGCGGCTCGTACCACAGCACCTCCGGCGTCGGCACCGGCGCCAGGGCCATCGCCTCGACCTCGACGTCCATGCGCGCCCGGTCGGCGTCCACCTTCAGGAACACGTCGCCGACGCGCAGGGTCGCGCGCTCGGAATGGGCGACGACGACCTCGATCTCATCCATGGCGAGCAGTATCCCGGGAGGGTCGTGGATGTCGCAGGGAATATTCGACCGGCCGACTCCGGACGGCTCGTCGTGTCAACCGCGCCACACCTGACGGAATGTCACGGTCGCGTCCCTGTCATGTCCTGATGATTGTGACGCCACGCGTGCCACCGAATGCCATCGGACGACCGTCCTGTGAGGTGTCCACGCAGTCAGCACGAACCGTCATCGGGGAGCCACCATGTCCGTTCGCAACCGCCGCCCGCTGCTCGTCCCCGCCGTCCTCGTCGTCGGGGCCGGACTCGCCCTGACCGCCTGCGGGCCCGACAACGCCGACCCGGTCGCGGGCCCGACGGCCACCGCGGCGCCCACCAAGGGAGCCGTCACGCCCCCGACGGGCGCTGCGTCGCGCCCCGCCACGCACACGCCTCCCACCGGGGGCACCGGCGCCGCCACCGATCCGTGCGACATCCAGCACCTCTCGATCCACGTGACGGCACGCGCCGGGGCGCCCAACCAGTGGGTCATCGACGTCCGCAACACCGGCGCGAGCGCCTGCACCCTGAGCTCGTCCCCGGGGGTCGACCTGGGCAACTCCGCCGCGCGCGACCAGAGCAAGAACATCAAGCCGGTGCTCGCCAGCGGCACTTCGCGCTTCCCGGTCCCGGCCGGCAAGAACGCCTACGCCGTGATCGACCTCGACCCGAGCGGCGCCACCACCGGCACCGCCGCCGGCATCAACGAACTCAACGTCCTGGCCGACGAGGAGGGCACCAACATGCCCCTCGCGAACACCCAGAACTTCCCGCTCCCCGACGGCGTCCGCGTCCTGAACCCCCGCATGGGCCTCTACCGGGCCACCACGGCGGAGGCGGTCGCCTCCATGACGGCGGCACCCAAGTAGCACCGACACGGTCCCAGGCGCGGCGCCCGTCACGTCGCGGCGCGCCCGGGCCCAGGCAGTAGGACGATGATCGGATGGCAATGGGCGTGTAAATTGCTGCATCGGTGTGACAGTCGGAGGCACTTCAAGCGCCGATCAGTGGTAGAGGACGGGACGTGGCCGCAGATGGCAGGCTCCGCATCGACGGCATCCGGCCCTGGCCCGGCGCCCCCGACCCCTCGGGCGTGCCCCTGATCGGCCGGGAGCGCGAACTGGCCGCGCTGGCCTCGTTCGTGACCGCGCCCGAGGGCCGGGCCCTGGTGCTGCGGGGCGAGGCGGGCGTGGGCAAGAGCGCCCTGGTCGGCCACGCGGCCGGGCTGGCCGGCCGGGAAGGGCACGCACTGATCCGGGTCACGGGGGTCGAGGCGGAGTCCGAGCTGCCGTTCGCCGGGCTGCACCAGTGCCTCTACCCCGTGCTGGACCGCACCGCCCGCCTCGGCGCGCGGCAACGGGCGCTCCTCGACGTCGTGTTCGGGCACGGCACGGGCGAGCCGCCGTCCGTCATGGCCCTGGGCATCGCCGTGCTCGACCTGCTGTCCCCGGCCGGCGCCGAGCGGCCGCTGACGCTGCTGATCGACGACGGGCACTGGCTGGACGACGCCAGCGCCGAAGTGTGCGGCTTCGTCGCCCGCCGGCTGGCGGCCGGTCCGGTGAAGATGCTGATCGCCCTACGGGCCGACGAGCGTTCCCGCTTCGACGACGCCCGCCTCCCGGAACTGCCGGTGGCGCCGCTGTCCGACGAGGACGCCGAACGCCTCCTGGAGCTGCACCGTCCACGGCTCGACGCGCGCGCCCGCCGCACCGTCCTCGACCACGCCCGGGGCAACCCGCTGGCGCTGTACGAGCTCCCGCCCGGCCCGGCCGCGCCGCACCCCGGCGGCAGTCTGCCGGGCGGCGCCGGTCTCCCGCTGCCCCGGCGCCTCCAACTCCTCTACGCCGCACGGATCGAGCGCCTGGAGCCCGGCACCCGTGCCGAACTGCTGCGGGGCGCCCTCGACGGCACCGCCGGCCGGCAGCGCGGCGGCGACCACGGCACGCGGTACCGGATGCGCGGCGTCGAGGAGGCCGCCGCCTCCGGTCTGCTCGACGTCGACGCGGCCGGCGGCGACTTCGTCTTCCGCCACCCGCTGGTGCGCTCCGCCGTCGTCCAGCTGGCGACGCCCGAGCAGTGCCGCGCCGCGCACGCCGAACTGGCCCGGGTGCACCGGGCGGACGTCGAGCGGTACGCCGGCCACCTGGCCGCGGCGGCCGTCGACCCCGACGAGTCCGTGGCGGCGGCGCTGGAAGCAGCGGCTGGCTCCGCGACCCGGCGCGGCGGCGCGGCGGCCGCCGTCAGCTGGCTGACCCGCGCGGCCGAGCTGAGCGAGGACCCCGCGCAGCGCTCCCGGCGGCTCGGCGACGCGGCCTACACGGCCGGTCAGGCGGCGCTGCTGGACGAGGCCCAGCGGCTGCTCCACCGCTCGGAGCCGGAACCCGGCGCGGCCGAGCCGCTGGCCGCCGTGCTCACCTCCGCCCACGCCGACTTCGTCCAGTCCGGGGCGGTCCGGCCCGCCTTCCAGCGGCTCGCGGCGGCGGTCGAGCGCCGGGCGGACGGGGCGGCGCGGACCGGTGACGGGACCCTGAGCCGCGACGAGACCCTGACCCGTGACGAGACGCTGGCCCGCGCGGCGGACGCCCTGGTGACGATGGCCCACTACGCGGGCGACCCCGCCCTGTGGCAGCGGACGGACCGCATCCTCGACGCCCTCGGCGACCTGGTCCACCCCCTGACGGCGATGTACCACGACGCGAGCGCCGTGGCCCGCAGCGGGGTCGGCCTGCGGGCGCGCCTGGAGCGGGCGTTCGCCGATCCGGCGAACCTGGCCCCCTGGGACCTGGCGCGGCTGGGGGTCTGCGCGTCCCACGTCGACGTCCTGAACCAGTACCGCACCCAGCTGCGGGGCGCGGTCGAGCGCGAGCAGGAGGCCGGCGCCGTGTCGAGCGTCATGGTCCTGCTGCGGATGCTGATGCTGGACCGGATGTACTCCGGCGAGTGGGACGAGGCGCGCCGGCTGGCGCAGCGGGCGCTGGACCTGGCCACCGCGCACGGTCACGTCCTGCTCGCCTACCACGCCCGCGCCTGCCTCGGGCAGCTCGCCGCCCGGCAGGGGAGGCTCGACGAGGCGCGCGAGCTGCAGTCCGCCGTGGACGCCTGGGCGCGGCCGCGCGGCGTCGGCCTGCTCACCCAGATCACCGAGGCGATCGCCACCGGAGCGGCGCTCACCGAAGGCGACTTCGAGGCGGCCTACCTGTACGCCATCGGCATGACGCCACCCGGCAGCTTCGACCGCCACGCCCACCAGATCGCCCCGCGGGCGCTGCTCGAACTGGCCGAGGCCGCGCTGTACAGCGGCCGCCGCGAGCAGGCGCGCCGGCACGCGCTCGCGGCGTGCGACGCGGGCCTGCCGGAGGCGTCCCCGCGGCTGGCCCTGTCCGCCTACGGCGCCCTCGCGATGACCGCGGACGACCTGACGGAGGCCGCGCGGACGTACGCGCGCGTCGAGGCGTACCCCGAGGCTCAGGACTTCCCCTTCGAACTGGCGCGGATCCGCCTGGCGCACGGCATCAGGCTGCGGCAGCTGAAGGCGCCCCGGGCGGCCCGGCAGGCCCCGCTGCTGCTGGCCGCCGAGGAGTTCGACCGGCTCGGCGCGACGGCGTGGGAGAACCGGGCCCGCGCCGAGCTGCGCGAAGTCGGCCTGCCCTCGGGCCCGGCGGCTCCGGAACCCGCGGCCCTGACCTGGCAGGAGCGCCGGATCGCCGACCTCGCCGCGAGCGGGCTCACGAACAAGGAGATCGGCGAGCGGACCCGGCTGTCCCCGCGCACCGTCAGTTCGCACCTCTACCGCGTCTTCCCCAAATTGGGCATCACGACGAGGGCCGCGCTGCGCGACGCGCTGAGCCGGCTGCCGGAGGCCGACGGGACCGACAGGACCGACGCGGCCGGGTGAGGCGGAACCTGTCCGGCCGTCAGCCCGCCGGGGGCGGTGGCGTCACCAGGCCGCGCCCGACGACCGCCAGGACGGTGTGCGTGGCGGACTCGACCTCCGCGGGCGGCAGCGTGCGCAGCGGTCCGTCGACCAGGAGTGCGCTGAGGCCGTGGACCGCGGACCACGCGGCGTACTGGGCACCGGGGCGGTGCTCGGCGGGCATCGCCCCGGCCTCGACCAGGTCGTCGAGTGCTGCGCCCAGGATCAGGTAGGGATCCGTCCCCGGGTCGGCTCGGACGTCTCGGTCTGCGGCTTCGGCGACTTCGGTGGATTCGGCGGTCGGCGGTTCCGGCTCGGTCGCGCAGAGCCGCTTGCCGCCCGGTGAGGCTCCGGAGAACGCGGTGCGGAACCAGCCGGGTTCGGTGAGGGCGAAGTCGACGTAGGCGCGGCCGATGGCCTCCAGCCGGTCGGCGGCCCGGGTGGCCGGGTCCGGTGCGGTCGCCCGGGCCGCGCGCTCCAGCATGAGCCGGCCGAGGTGGTGCATGCAGCGCTCGCCGACGGCCGCGATGAGGTCCTCGTGGTCGGCGAAGTGGCGGTAGGCGGCGTTGTGGGACACGCCGGCGGCCCGGCTCGCCGCCCTCAGCACCACCGCGTCCGGCCCTCCGGTGCGGGCCAGCGCGACCCCGGCCTCGATCAGGGCCTCCCGCAGTCCGCCGTGGTGGTAGCCCCGGCGGGGCGCGGGCTCGGCGGTGCCTGTGGCGGTCTCCACGGATTCCATGTTGACATTGTCCATTTTGAGTGGAATCGTCGCAAATGTGCCCACTGTCAACATGCTGCTCCGGCAGTACGGAGGCACCCCATGTCCCTCACAGTTCCCCGCCGTCGCGGCGCCGTCCTCTTCGCCGTCTGCCTGGCCGCCTTCGCGATCAACCTCGACACGACGATCGTCAACGTCGCCCTGCCGGACCTCAGCCGCCAGCTGCACGCCACCACGCGCGACCTGCAGTGGATCGTGGACGGCTACAACCTGGCCTTCGCCGCGCTCGTCCTGACCGCCGGCTCCCTCGGCGACCGCTTCGGGCGCAGGCCCGCCCTGCTCCTCGGCCTCGCCTCCTTCGCGCTCGCGAGCGCGCTGGGCGCGACGGCCGGCGGCCCCGGCGCGCTGATCGCCCTGCGCGTGCTGATGGGCGCGAGCGCTGCGGTCATCTTCCCGACCACGCTGTCGGTGATCACCAACACCTTCCCGGACCGGCGCGAGCGTGCCAAGGCCGTCGGCCTGTGGGGCGCGGTCACCGGCCTCGGCGTGGCCGTCGGCCCGGTCTGCGGCGGGCTGCTGCTCGCGCACTTCGCCTGGCCGTCCGTGTTCCTGGCCCTCGTCCCCGTCGCCCTGATCGCCCTCGCGGCCGCGTGGGTCTGGGTGCCCGAGTCCAGCGCCCCGGCGGAGGCCCGGCTCGACCCCGCCGGTCTCGTGCTGTCCTCCGGCGCGATCGGCACCCTGGTCTACACGGTCATCGAGGCGCCGGTGCGCGGCTGGACGGCCCCCGCGACGATCGCCGGGTTCGCCGTCGCGGCCGCCCTGGCCGCGGCCTTCGTCGTGGTCGAGCGCGCCCGCCCCAGGCCCATGATCGACGTGACCCTGTTCCGCACGCCCGCGTTCGCCGCCGCCAGCGGCTGCGTCACCGTCGCGTTCTTCGCGCTCTTCGGGTTCATCTTCCTGGTCACGCAGTACTTCCAGTTCGTCCGCGGGTACGGCACCCTGTCGACCGGCGTGCGGATCCTGCCCGTCGCCGCGACCCTCGCCCTGGGCTCGGTCGGCGGTGTCGCCCTCGCCACCCGCGCCGGCACCCGCGCCGTCGTGACGGCCGGGCTCCTGCTGCTGGCGTCGTCATTCGGGTGGATCGCGGCCTCGCCGACATTCAGCTCGTACACGAGCGTCGTCGGGCAGATGGTGCTCATGGGCTTCGGGCTCGGCCTGACCACGGCACCGGCCACCGAGTCGATCCTCAGCGTCCTGCCCCCGGCCAAGGCCGGAGTCGGCTCGGCCGTCAACGACGCCACCCGCGAGGCCGGCGGCACCCTGGGCGTCGCCGTCCTGGGCAGCGTCTTCACCTCGCTCTACGCGCACCACCTCGCGACCACGTCCTTCGGCGCCCTGCCGCCGGCGACGGCTGCCGCCGCCCGGCAGTCGGTCGGCGCCGCACTCCGGATCGCCGCCCAGGCGCCCGCGGCGTCGCAGCGGAGCCTGCTCGACGCCGTCCGGCACTCGTTCATGACCGGCTTCCACGTGGCCAGCGTCGTGGCCGCGGCGGTCTGCCTGCTCGGCGCCCTCGCCGCACTGGCCCTGCCCGGCGGACCACTGACCGCTCCGTCGCCGACGGCCGGCCGCACGGCACCGGACGCACTGGCCCGTCCGGCGCTGTGACCGCCCGCGACGGGGGCGGGTTCACCGCCCCCGCACGGCCCGGCGGACGTCCGGGTGGCTCCCGAGGTCTGCTGATCAGCAGTCACCATCGGCTGATCGTCCTATAGTTCTGTCGTTGAACCGGACGGAGGGGAGTCTGTCGATGGGGGACGTCATCACGGTGGATCTCGGCGAGGGCGCGTACGTCCACGCCGAGGTGACGGTGCTGGACCGGGCCGAGGCCGGCGGGGACGCCGGGGTGCGGGACACCGCCGCCAAGGCGCTCGCCGAGTTGCCGCAGCGGCTGGACGCGGTGCGCGAGGTGGTGAAGAGCGTCGGGCGGTGGGCCGCGGACAGCATCGGCGGGACCGGGGCGGCCGTTCCGGACACGCTGGAGGTCGAGTTCGGGCTCAAACTCGCGGTCAAGTCCGGCGCCGTGATCGGGGTGCTGGCCGAGGCCGGCGGCGAGGCGTCGTTCACCGTCCGGATGAGCTGGGACACCGCCCGGGTCGCGGCGGCGCGGGCCGGCCGCGGGGCCGGGTTCGTGCCGCAGGGCGGCGACGAGCGGTGACCGGGCCGGCCGCGCGCGGTGCCGCGGTCGGGGTGAGGGACGGGACGGCGTTCCTTGGCAGCGGGTTCCTGGTGGCGCCCGGGCTGGTGCTGACGGCCGCGCATGTGGCGCGCCGGGCCGTGGACGAGCCGGCCGCGGACGGGTGGTTCGGGCGGGCGCCGGTGGTCCGCCCGGCGCGGCGGTTCCCGGCCGATCCGGGGGAGGGGCGCTTCCACGCCTTTCCGGACCTCGCCCTGCTCACGCTCGCCGCGCCCTTCGAGTCGCCGTCACCGCTCGTCCTCGACACCGACGTCCCGCCCCCGGGCACGGCCGTCCTCGTGGCGGGCTTCACCCCGTACACCCCGACGCCCGGTGTCCACGGGGACTCGCTGCTGCTCACCGTCGCCGGACCGGCGGCCGGATACGTGCGGCTGACGGGGGACGAGGTCCGGGACGGGTTCAGCGGGGGCATGGTGATCCGGCTCGACTCCGGCGCCGTCTGCGGCGTGCTCAAGGGCAGCCGGGACTTCGACGGCGTGCGCGGCGGCTGGTTCACGCCGCTGTCGGCGCTGGCCGACGTGCTGCCCGCGGACGATCCGCTGCACGCGCGGCTCGCGGGACGGGTGGCGGAACGTCCGCTGCCCACTGCGCGCGCCCTGCTGCCGGTCCTGCTCCGCGTTCCGGGCATGGACGACCCGGACTTCCGCCTCCTCGTCGTGCGGACGGCGGAGGAGAGCCTCGCCGCCGGCCCGCTGCACGTCGCCCACCGCCCGCACACCACCGACCACCTGCTGGAGCTGGTGCAGGCCTGCCTGCGGCACCGCGACCCGGCCGCGGCGCTGGCCGCCGTGACGGACGCGCTGGAGCTCCTGCGCCTCGGCGACGCCGCCGTCGACGAGCTGCGCACCCTGACGAGCGACCCGGAGGGCGGTCCGTGAGGGAAATGCTCCACCGGCTCGCCAAGCTGGGCGGCCACCACAGCCCGCTGGGAGCCCCTCCGGCGCCGGGCGGGCCGGGCGGCCGGACGCCGTGGTCGGCCAAGACGGACGCCGTGCTCCACGCGTTCCTGTGCGAGGTGCCCGACCTCGACCAGCCGGAGAGCCGCCACCTGCTCCTAGCCGACCTGCGGGACCGGCTCGGGCCGTCCGCGCCGTTCGTCGTACCGGACGGCCCGCAGGCGCGGGACCACCTCCTGCAACTGGTCCGCGCCTGCCGCCAGTGGCACGAACCGTTCCACGCGCTCAGCGAACTCGGCGAGTCCCTGCGGACCTTGCGCCCCGGCACCGCCGCCGTCGGATGGCTGGACGCCGCGGTCGACGCCGTCGTCAAGCCCGGACTGCTGGACCCGCAGGCGCAGCTCGTCCTCCTGTGGACGCTGCGCTCGCTGAACCCCCAGCCGAGGCCGGCCCGGGTCCTGCACCTCGTGGAGTCGGCGTGCGAGCCCGGCGAGACCCACCCGGTCCGGCCGCAGGACGGCCTGCCGGAGGCGGTGAGCCGCCTCAACCAGGCCCGGCTGGACGACCGCCCCCCGTTGCTGCTGCGCTTCCTCGTCCGCCTCGCCGCGGCGTGCCCCGGGCCGGAGGCCGTCCTGCTGACCGACCTCGTCAAGCGCCACGCCCATGAACTCGGCCTGACCGAACGCGACTTGGCCGCCCCGGCGCGGCAGACCCGGGAGGCGGCGGGCCCCGCCCAGCACCATCCGCTGGTCCTGCAGATCACCTTGGACGACGTCTCGCCGGTCGGCTCCGACGCCGAGCCCGTCTACGAGTTCGAGGCCGCCCTCTACAGCACCGACGAGCAGCCCTGGCGCCTGATCTCCAAACGGGCGGGCGACGAACCCCTGCCCCGCTCCGCGCTGGAGCAGCACGGCAGCCGGCACCTGACCACCTGGGGCGACCTGGCCGCCGCGGCGGCGAACGCCGACGGCCTGCGGGTGGAGTTCCTGCTGCCCTGGTCCCTGCTCGGCCACCCCGCCGAACTCTGGCCGATGGACGAGGACGGCTACCGCGTCGGCATGCATTTCCCGGTCGTGGTGCGCTCGCTGGACCGGATCAGGTCCGCGTTCTGGCACACCGCGTGGAAGAACAAGTGGCGGGCCCTGGAGGCCACGGTGGAGAGCAGCGGCCCCGGCACCGTCGCCGACCTGCCCGGCTGGATCGTCCACCCGGACGGCACCGCCCCGATCGACGCCGAGCTCACCGGGCGCGCCCTGCACCTCGGCGGTACCAAGGGCGACGTCCGGCGCTGGCTGGACAGCCGGCCGCAGACCGCGATCCTCGCGCTGTCCTTCCCGTACGCCTACCACCCGAAGCGGCGCGGGATCGGGCACCAGGCCGTCAAGGACGCCGTGCGTGAGGGCATCCCGGTCATGATCTGGCGGCGCGACGACACCGGCAGCCCGGCCGAGATCAACGTGCTGCTGGCCGAGCTGTCCGCCACCCAGCTGCCCGCCCTGGCCACCCACGTCCAGCGCCGCCGCCGCGCGGCCAGGGAGGACGACGGGAGCGACCTCGGCCACCACCTCACCCTGCTCTGGGACGAGCCCGGGCACGCCGCCTGGCTCGCCCCGGCCCCGTTCCGCGCCCCCGTTCCCGTCCCCGCCTCGGTCTCCGCCCCCGTCTCCTCGACCGCCCCGTCGCCGGAAGGACCACACGCATGACCACCGCCCCGGACGACACCGGCGGCCCGGACTGGTGGATCTACCGGTCCACCGGCTCCCCGCACGACGGCATCCGCGACCTCCCCGACGCCCCGCCCTGGCGCTCCTTCCGCCGCGAGGACGACGTCGCCGACCTGCCCGCGCCGCCCGAGATGGCCGAGGCCTTGGCCGCCCGCAAACTCGGCCGCGCCCACCAGGCCGCCGCCTACCAGGCCGACGAGAAGGAGATCCACCTCGTCAACATGGCCCTGCACCTGCGCCGCCCGCTGCTCGTCACCGGCCCGCCCGGAGTCGGCAAGTCCACGCTCGCCCACAGCGTCGCGCACGAGCTGCGCCTCGGCCCCGTGCTGCACTGGCCCATCACCAGCCGCTCCACCCTCCAGGAGGGCCAGTACCACTACGACGCGATCGGCCGCCTCCAGGACACCGGACTGCGCCCCGCCGACGCCGACGGCCGCTCCCGGCCCGCCCCCGGCATCGGCCCCTACCTGCGGCTCGGCCCGCTCGGCACCGCGCTGCTGCCCTGGGACCGGCCGCGCGTCCTGCTCGTCGACGAGATCGACAAGGCCGACCTCGACCTGCCGAACGACCTGCTCACCGTCTTCGAGGAGGGCGAGTTCGTCATCCCCGAACTCAGCCGCCTCGACGACGAGGAGGCCCGCGTCATGACCGCCGACGACGAGGGCTGGGCCCCGCTGCACCGCGGCCGGGTCCGCTGCACGGAGTTCCCGCTGGTCGTCCTCACCAGCAACGAGGAACGCGAGTTCCCGCCCGCCTTCCTCCGCCGCTGCCTGCGCCTGGAGATCCCCCGCCCGGGCCCCGACAAGCTGGCCCGCATGGTCGCCGCCCACCTCGCCGGCCCGACCGCCGTCCCCGCCGCGGTGCGCGAGCAACTGATCGCCCGCTTCCTCGCCAAGCAGCACGAGGAGGGCGCCGACCTCGCCAACGACCAGCTGCTCAACGCCCTCCTGATGGCCTCCCGCGGCCTGTGGGACGACGAAGCCGGACGGCGCCTGCTCGACCGCGACCTCCTGCGCTCGCTAGAGGAGCGCTGACCCCACCGTGCCCGCCACCCCGGTGCCCGCCACCCGCGTCCCCCCGGAGCTCCTGCGCCAGCTCGGCCGCCTCCTGACCGCCGACGGCGCCGAGCCTGCGGGCAGCACCGACCCGCGCGACCTGGCCGACGTGCTCTGGCTCGCGCGGGCCTGCGGGCTGCGCCCGGACGCCCCGCCGGACGCGCCGCAGGACCGCCCGGTCGCGGGGCTGGCGCTCCCGCCGCTGCCCGCCGTCGACCCGGCCGCGGACGAGCAGGCCACCGCGGCGTGGAGCGCGGCGCTGCGGGCCGCGGTGGACCGGGCGGCGGCCGAGAGCGGTACGACGCCGCAACCCGTTCCGCAGGGTCCGCCCACTCCCCGACCCGCCGAGCCCGAGCCGGTGATCCCCCTCCACCTGCCGCCCGCACCCGGCCCGCCCGCCGCGAGCGCCGCACCCGCCGCGACCGTCCGCAGCCCCGCCCGGCCCGCACTCACCGGCACCCTCGCCCTCTCCCGCGCCCTGCGCCCGCTGCGCCGCACCGTCCGCTCCACCCGCGAACTCGTCCTCGACGAGGAAGCCACCGTCTCCGCCTCCGGCCAGGCCGGGCTGCTCCTCCCGGTCTGGCGCGGCGCCCCCGAACGCTGGCTCGACGTCGACCTCGTCATCGACGGCGGCCCGACCATGGCCGTCTGGTCCGCCCTCGGCGACGACCTCGGCGCACTGCTGCGCCGCCACGGCGCGTTCCACCGCGTACGCGTGTGGTCCGTCCACGACCGCGACGGGGCGCCCGCCCTGACACCGCGCGGCGCGACCGCGCAGGGACGGGAGTTCGGCCTGACCGCCGACCCGCGCGGACGCCGCGTGATCCTGCTACTCACGGACGGCGTCGGCCCGCTCTGGCACAGCGGCGCGCTGCCCGCGGCCATGCGCGGGTGGAGCCGGCACGCCCCGGTCACCGTCCTCCAGGTGCTGCCGCGCCGCCACTGGCACCGCACGGCCCTACGGCCCGTCCCGGCCCGCGCCCGCCTCCGGCCGGGTGAGCGGCCGACGGTCGTCCACGCGCCCGAGGACGACGGGTGGGGCGCCCCCGGGACGGCCTGGGCCGGCGTCCTGGAACTGCGGGCGGACTGGCTCGCCCCCTGGGCGCGCATGCTGTCCGGACGGGCGTCGGACTGGACGCCGGCCCTGGCCGTGCCGCTGGACGGGCACGTGACCGGCCCCGAGCCGTCGCCGCCCGCCGACGAACCGCCCGCCCACCTGCTCGCCCGCTTCCGGCGGGAGGCCTCCCCGACGGCGTACGAACTCGCCGGCCTCCTGGCCGCGGCGCCCCTCAGCCTGCCGGTCATGCGGCACGTGCAGGCGGCGATGCTCCGCGACTCCTCCGCCATGCACCTCGCCGAGATCTACCTGTCCGGCCTGCTCGAACGGCGCTCCCCGGTACGGCCCGGCGAGGACCCGGAGACGGTGCTGTACGACTTCCGCCCGGGCGTGCGGGAGCGGCTGCTCGGCACGCTGACGCGCAGCGAGTCCGCCCAGGTCCTGCGGGTGCTGGCCGGGGTGTCCCAGTCGGTGGCGGGCGCGTTCGGCGGCACGCTCGACTTCCGCGCCCTGGCGGCGCTCGCCGACGCCGGCTCGGGCACCGGAGCCGGACTGCCGGCGGAGAGCGTCCCGTTCGCCGAGGTGGCGGTGGAGGTGCTCCGCGGCCTCGGCGGCGCCGACCGGGCACTGGCGGAACGGCTGGCGGTGAGCCTGCCGGCGGGGGCGCGGGCGGCGGTGGAGCCGCAGGCGGAAGCGACGCCGAAGAAGCAGGCCCGGAAGCGGGAACCGGACGCGTCGCCCATGGTGATCCCCGGGGCGGCGATGGAATTCGCCGCGTGGTTCCCCGACCTGAACGGTGCGGACGAACCCCGCCCGGAACGGCGCTGGTGGCAGCGGCGCAGGCCGGCGGGCGGGGAGACCGCCGTGCCCCCTCCCGACGCGACCCGGCCGGCCTGGAACAACCTTCCGCCCGACCTGCCCGACGTGACGGGCTGGGAGAGCCGGCTCGTCCAGGTCGAGCGCATCCTGCATCCCGACGGCTCCGCGGCGGGAGCCCGCCGTACGGTCCGGCCGGCCGGCCGTTCGCTCTGCGTGCTGCAAGGCCCGAACCACACCGGCAAGACCTCCGTGGCGCTCGCCTACGCGCACCTCCACCTCGCCGACTACACGATGGTGTGGTGGGTGGACGGCCGCAGTCGCGACACGGTCGCGCGGTCCCTCGACAGCCTGGCCGCCGTGCACGGCGCGCCGCCGGGAAGCGACGTCACGACCGAGCGGAACCGGTGGCTGACCGAGCACCCGGGCTGGCTGATCGTCATCGACGACCTCGGCAGGGACTTCCCCGACCACGAGCGCTGGATGGCCGGTACGTCACCGCGCACGCTGCTGGGTGACTGCTGGCCGCCCGACGGCTACGGCAGCGTCCTGATCACCTCCCGCGTGGTGACCACCGAACGCGCCGTGCTGGACGGACACGTCCTCCAGTTCCCCGCCTACCAACGGCGGTCCGAGCCGCGCTCCGCGGCCTCCACGAAGGCGGCGGAGGACGACCTCGCCGCCCTGCCCGACGTGCTCTCCCGGGCCACCGACACCGCGGTGGCGCCGAGGGCCGGGGCCGGCCGGGAACCGGCCCGGCCGGCCCCCGAACCACCGGTCGACTACGGTCCGCTGCTCGCCGGACTCGGCGGCGAGGCACTGGACGCCCTCGCGGTCTGCGCCTTCCTGGACCTTGCCGGGATATCCGTGGAACTGGTCAACCACGGCCTGCGCGCCTCCCACCGGAGGGGAGCGTCGCTCTCGCCCGACGCGTTGGAGCAGGTGTCCGCCGCGCGGTTGCTGCGGCTCGTTCCGGACGGCCGCGGTTCGCTGTCCTTTTACATGGCGGTCGGCCTGCAGCGCGCCGTCCGGGCGCGGATGACGTCCGACGAACGGAAGGAGTGGGCGACCACCGCCCTCCGCGCCGTACTCGAAGGCTTCCCGCCCGACCCGACGCCCCGCGAGGGCTGGGCCGCCTGCACGGCTCTCCTCCCGCACGCCCACACGGTGCTCCAACACCCGGCACTGGAGGGCGACGTGGTGCAGCCGGCTGCCGAGCTCCTCTACCGGCTGGCGAGGTTCCGTGCGGCCCAGGGCGACTACGACGCCGCCGAGGCGTACCTGCGTCAGCGCCGGACGCTGGTCCGTGGAGCGCCGGGTACGTCGGTGTACGCGGTGGTGCTGATGGCCGGCGTCCTCTACGGTGCGGGCCGGTTCGACCAGGCCCTCGAAAGCGTCGAGGAGGCGCTCGCGCTGCCCGGGGGCGGGACGGTCCGTGCCCGCCGACTGGCCGCCGCCATCCACCGGGAGCGGTACCGACTGGACTCGTCCAGAAGCGAGTTGTCCGCGGCGGCCGAGACAATCAGGTCGGCCCGCACCCCGGCCGTGTCCGACCTCCTCGTCGAGGCGGAGGTCCACCGCGAACTCGGCCTCACCGAGCTGGAGGCCGGCGAGCTGGACGTGGCCGAGACCCACCTCGAACACGCCTGGACCGGGCTGCTCCGCTTCGGCTCGGACCTGCCGGCCGGCGCGGAGGTGCTGGAGGTGGCGATCCGGCAGGACCGCGCCCGGCTCTCCCTCCTCCAGGGCCGACCCAGCCTCTCGGCCTGCGAGGTCCTGGCCGCGGCGATCCGCAAGGCCGGGACCGGTCAGGACGTCGAGGGGCTCGACGTGATCATGGCCGCCAGTGAGACGCTGGTGGACGTCATGCGCGAGTACCTCGACCAGCTGAAGTCCCGCTGGGAGGCCAGTCCGGAGACCTACCAGCAGTTACGCGTCAGGCAGTTGGCGCAGATGGCGGCCGTCGCCGACGCGGTCCTGGCCTACCGCCGGGAACGCGCGGAGAAGCAGCCCCACCGCCTCGCCGTCGCGCTCGACATGTACGGCATGGTGCTGTCCGCCCTCGGGCGGCACGACGAGGCCGGGGCCGCACTCGACGAGGCGGCGGTCCTGCACCGCCGGGTCCACGGAGAGAGCCGCCCCCACCCCGCCCTGGGAGAGAACCGCTGGCGCCTGGCCCAGGTACTGGCGGCGAAGGGGGAGGGCGAGGAGGCCGCCCGCCTGGCCGGCAGCGCCCACGAGTACCTCCGTGAGTGCCTCGGCCCCGACCATCCCCGCCTGCGCCCGATCGCGCGCTTTACCGGGGCCGGATGAGGTATTCGGAAATTGACCGGGAGCAGTCATTCGGTGTTAGCGAAGAAACGTTTCTTCAGAAAAGGGGTCAGGAGAAATTCCTGACCGAGTATCAGAACGATATCGATGGCTCAAGAGGGGCGCGCACATCCGCCGGAACCCTGACACTTGGCGCAGGGTTCCGGCGTCCTTTCGAGGAGTGGCAGAGTGAGCGACCCGCAGGGCGCATCCGCCAGGCCGAGGCCTGAGGCAGGTCGGTTCATGCCGACGGACGGCGCCGGTTCGCAACCGCAACCGATTCCTGTGCCCGGCATGCAAGAGCTCCGTGACGTATGAGGTTTCCGGGTTCGCCTTCCTGGACGCGGCCGTCGGAATTCCGGGCGATGCGCAGGGAGCGGCCGGGAAAATCGCCACCTTGAGGGGAACGGATGGCCGCCATGAAGGAGACCGCACTCAGGGCGCTGGGCAGAGCCGTGGGCGGCGCCGCAGTCCTGGCCCTGCTCGCGGCGTGCTCCGGCACGCCGCTCCCGGCACCGGCCGGTGGCCCCGGGGCGGCCGGAGGCGCGGCCGCGCCGAGCCCGGCCGGCGGGTCGGGCATCGAGGGCCTCGTCCTGCCCCGCGGCGGCCCGGCCGCGACCCCGAAGGCCGCCGGGCTGCGCGGGTTGATCGCGGCGCAGATCCTCACCGAGGCCGGGACGAACTCGGACCAGGTCACCTCGTACCGGAAGAAGACGGTCGAACACGCGCTGTCGTCCATCGGCAGCAACCCCGTCTCGTACGCCGAGGGGGTCTGGGACGTCCACGTCACGCCCGTCGGCTGCGCGGGCACGCTGACGGCGACGCCCGCCCCGAACGGCGGCGCGGCGGCCGTGCCGGAGGTGGTGGAGGCCGTCCTGATCGGGGCCGACGAATGGGTCAGGTCCAACGCCGCCGGCGCCCGGGACTGGACCCCGGACCTGCCGGCGGACCGGGTCGGCACGTGGGTCAAGCAGACGTCGGACGCGCCCACGAGCCCACTGGACGCCGACGTCTGCGATGCCGGCGGCGACGGGTCCAAGACGGACCTGAGCGACGTCGGCACGGTGACCGCGGGTCCCGCCGTGACCGTCGACGGCCAGGCCTGTCTGACCTTCGCCGAGGCGGAGAGCGGGGCCGTCTTCGCGGTCACCGACACCGACCACCCGTACGTCGTCGCCGCGCAGCTCGCGGCGCTGCCGGGACAGCCCGGGCCGGCCGGCACCGCCCCCGCCGGGGTCCAGCCCGCCATGACGACCGTGGTCAGCGAGATCGGTTCGGCGTACCCGATCGCCGCGCCGCCCGCCGACCAGGTCTACGGCGGCTGATCACTGCGGGCGCCGCCGGGGCCGGGAGCCGGGGCCCCGGCGGCGGCGCGCCGGCCGCGGCTTCTCCTCCGGGCGTGTCGGAGACCGCCGCAGTGGGAAAACGGCTCGTTGCCACCCGTTGTCCAGGGGGCGGGAAGGAGGCGGCGATGCACGGGCGTGCGCTCTCGGCGCAGGAGCGGCAGGTGCTCGCGGAGATCGAGGCGGGGCTGCGGGCGACGGACGGGCGGCTGCACCGTCGGCTCAGCACGATGAGGCCCCGGATGTCGCCGTGGTTCCCGGTGGCCCGGGTGGCCGGGCAGGTGCCCATGACGGCGCTGATGGTGCTGGTGGCGCTGTCGTTCATCGTCCTGCGCGCGAGCATGCAGGCCCCTTCGGCCGTCGACCTCACGGCCGTCGGCCTCGTGTGGGCGGCGGTGCTCGTCCTATTGTCCGCACGCGTCGTCGCCGGCCGTCGCAGGCGGCGGGGGCGCTGATGGGCCGGCGCGTCAGCGCTCGGGAACCCGCCGACGACGGGTGGAGCGGAGGCCGCTGACGACGGGTCGTTCCGGCCGCCGCGAATCCCGCGCGTGTTCGGCCGCCTCACCCGATCCGGCGAACCGGGCGGTGCGGTGCGCCGAGTCGTTCGCGGGGGGCTGGATACTCCGGGATCACGTGCGTGCCCACCACATCGTGCCGGAGGGGCCGCCGCACGCCTCCACCCCCGTCCGGAAGGACCTCCGTCCATGCACCCGATCCCCGGCCCCGGCCGCCCCGACGTCGAGCAGGCCGCCGCCAGGTCGACCACCGCGACCACCGTCATGCCGCCCCCTGCCTTCGTGCCCGATCCGGAGGAGGCCGGCGCCGACGGGTACACGTGGCCCGGGCTGGACGAGGAGTTCACCCGCGAGGTCGTCGCGATCGCGCGGAGGTCCGAGGGGCGCGAGCTGGCCGAGTCCCAGGTCTTCGAGATCGTGCGGGCGCAGCCGCAGGCGCAGGGGCTGCCGCTGCGTCTGCGTTCGCACCTGCGCCGCGAGCTGGACGCGTTCGTCGCCTCGTACCACCGGGTGATCGAGACGGTCGTGGCCGCCTGGGAGCACGACCGCGGACTGCGCGAGGTCGTGACGGTTCCTCAGGCCCTGCACGACCACGTGGCCGCCGCCCGCGACACGCGAGTGCACCTGCTGCGGATCGACCTGCTGCCCCAACCCGACGGCACGCTGAGGGTGTTGGAGACCAACGCCAACTGCCCCGGCGGCCTGCCCGGCGCCGGCCGGGGCCGCACGGCCTGGCGGCCGCTGCTGGACCGGCACGGCATCAGCCTGCCGCCCCCGCTGCCCGCCGACGACCCCGCCTGGCCGGGGAGTTGGCTGGTGCGCGTCGCCGAGCAGCACACCGGCACCCGCCCCGAGACCGTCGCCCTGCTCTGCCCGGACGGCAGTTACCGGGCCGACACCCGCGACTACGACACCGCCCTGAGGGCCCTCGGGGTCCGCGTCCTCCACGCGGACCCGCGCGAACTCGTGGCCGACGGGCGCCACGGCGTCACCCTGCACGGGGAACCGGTGCGGCACGCGTTCGCCAAGGTCGGCATCCAGGACCTGCTGCGGATGGGCGACGGCGCGGCGCCGTACCTGGAGGCCGTGCGCGAGGGCGGCCTGTTCGTGCAGAACGGGCTGCGCGGACGCCTGATCGGCGACAACAAGCTGTGCCTCGCGGTGCTCTCGGACCCGCGCTTCGCGCACCTCTTCGATCCCGCCGACTACCGGCGGGTCCACCCCGCCGTCCCGTGGTCGCGCAACCTCGCGCACTGCGACGCCGCGACCCTCCGCGCCGTCGTCCGGGACCGCGAACGCTACGTCCTCAAGCGGCCGTTGGACACCCGCGGCCACGGTGTGGTGATCGGCCGGGAGACCGCCGAGGGGTCGGCCTGGGAGGCGGCCGTCGGCCTCGCGGGCGCCGAGGGGTGGCTCGTCCAGGAGTACGTGACCAGCCCCCACCTCCACGGTGTCGTGGACGGGCCGGCCCCCCGCCACGACGTGGCGCTGGGCGCGGTCGACGGCCGTCTGGTCTCCGCCTTCGCCCGCGCCAGCCACGGGGAGCGCCACAACGTCGCGGGCTCCGGGCGGCCGCACCCGGTGTACCTGTGACCCGGGCGCCGGGGCCTCCGCTCCGGCCGGCGCTCACGCCTCCGGTCCGGCGGGTGCTCACGCCTCCGGTCCGGCGGGTGCTCACGCCTCCGCGAGGCGTCTGATCCCGTCCAGGGTCGTCCGCATGCCCTGCCGCAGCATGCCCAGCCTGAGCGCCATGATCTCCTCCTCGCGCCCGGGCTCGGCGGCGATGGCCCGGCTCAGGTACGAGCTGCCCGCGCCGAGGGTGACGGAGTGCCGGAGCCGGGTGCCGTCGCCCTCGGGTTCGAGGTCGAGCCGCCAGCGGGCCACCGGCCGGTCGAAGCCGCCCTTGAAGCCGCGGACGTCCCAGCCGAACGCCCGCTCCGGCCGGTGGTCGGCGATCCGCGAGACGGTCTCCCACTGCCCGAGGAGCTCGTTGCGGTTGCGGCCGACGAAGGTCGCGCCGACGGCCGGCCCGGTGGCGCCGTCGAGCCACTCGGCCTCGTACAGCTCCCCGCCGAACCTGGTCGGCACGGTGATGTCGCTGACCAGGGCCCAGACCCTCGCGCACGGCGCCGCGACGTACACGTCCAGTTCGACCGTCGGGCCGTCCACCAACCGCACCATCGTCGTCCTTCTTCCCCTGCCGCACCGTTGCGACGTCGGCCACCCTAGTGCTGCCGGGCGGCGCGGCTCTACCGATCGGTAACCGGTTTCGCGCGGACGGCCCGTCCCGCTGCCGTCCGCGGTTGGCCTGCGGGGCGGGCCCGTTGGGGTTCGAACTGCTTCCGTGCGTCGCTGCGAGGGCCCCGGGGACGGGTTGTCAGAGAGGCCTGCCAGGATGCTCCCATGCTCGTCACCCATCCTGACCTGGGCCTGGCCCGACCCCTGCCTCCACCCGCGCTGAGCGGGGAGTTCGAGGTGCACCTCACCGTGGAGCCGGGCGCCGTCGACGCGCTCGCCGAGTGGGCCGCGGCCAACGGCCTGACGTACACGCACATCCTGCTCGCCCGCGGCGCCGCCGTGTCGCAGCCGATGCTCAACCTCCGCGCCTCCGGCACGCTCGACGAGGTCGCCGCCGCGGCCGCCCGCACGGCGCGGCGCCTGACCGACGCGGGCTTCGCCGTCCTGCGGGCCAAGGTCGAGGCCACGCCCTGGGCCGACGGCGTCCCCGCGACGGACGGCGAGGCCGCGCAGCACGGGCCCGGGCGGTACTTCGAGCACCACGTCAAGCTGCTGCTCGTCCCCGGCGAGGACACCGTCCGGCTGGCCGCGCTCGCCGTGCGGCACGGCGCGCACCTGTCGCGCAACGCCCGCCGGGTGCGCGCGGACGGGCTGCGGGAGCAGTTCGTCACGCAGCGCTGCCGCTTGGTGGGGCTGGCCACGGCCGGGCGGCGGCTGGACGCGCTGCTGGGCGAGCTGGCGGTCGACGGGCGCGAGGTCGTCTCGGTGGAGCGGGAGTTCGTCGCCGTCGACAGCGACGAGGCGCTGGACAGCGGCTGGATCACTCAAGAGCAGTGCACCGAGGGCCGGAGCACTGGTGGAAGGGCCGCCGGGGGCCGGGTCGCCCCGCGGCGCGCGGAAGGAGCAGCACGATGACCGAGGACCGCACCGCGACGTGGGAGGACCTGCCGTACGGGCCCTGGGAGGACGTGGTGCTGCCGAAGCAGCCGCCGTCCGAGGAGGTCCGCGCCGAGCAGGACCTGCCCAGGAGCCTCCGGCCGATCGACGACGAGACCGTCACCCAGCAGCCGGTCTTCGACCCTGCCCTGGCCGGCTACGCCCGCGCGCTGCGCCCCAGCGAGCCCGCCTTCGCCGACCCCGCGGTGGCCGCGCGCTGGCTGGCGGCCCGGCGCGAGGCGCTGAACGCGGTGCTGTCCGCCGTCGCCCGCTCCGCCTGGGCCGAACACCTGGTGCTGCGGGGCAGCGTGCTGCTGCGCGCCTGGTACGGCGATGAGGCGCGCGAGCCGGGCGACCTGGACTTCGTGGTGCGGCCCGTGGAGTGGCAGCTGGAGGACGAGCGGACGGGCCGCATGCTCGACGAACTCGCCGCCTCCGCCGACGAGTCGTCGTCGTCCGGGGCGGGCGCGTGCGGCGTGCGGCTGCACGCGGACCGGGCGGTCGCCGACGAGATCTGGACGTACAGCCGCGTGCCGGGCCGGCGCCTGGTCCTGCCGTGGACGGCGCCGGGCGTGCCCGAGGGCACCGTCCAGCTGGACTTCGTCTTCACCGAGCACCTGCCGGCCGAGCCGCGGCAGGTCGAACTCCCCGGCGTCGACGGCCCGCTGGTCGCCGCCACGCCGGAGCTCTCGCTGGGCTGGAAGATCCTCTGGCTGATCTCGGACAACCACCCGCAGGGCAAGGACCTCCACGACGCGGTCCTGCTCGCCCGCACGGCCCGGGTCCCGTACGAGCTGCTGCGCGACGTCTTCCTGCGCTCGGAGGAGAACTGGGCGTGGTGGCCGGTGCTCCCGGACGCGATCGCCGAACTCGACGTCGACTGGGACGAGTTCGCGAAGGACCACCCCGCCTTCACCGAAGCGGTCGAGGCGTACCCGGCCGAACTGCTCGCCTCCCTCGCCCCCACCTTCGCCGGACGCGGCGAGTACGCCCTGCGCGCGCTGTGGATGGCCCCCGTGGTGGACGGCCTGCGGGAGCTCATGGCCCGCGAGGGCCTCGACGCGGTCCTCCGGCACCTGAGCGAACGCCGCACCCGGCCGGAACGCCTCCTGATGGTGGCCTCCGAGTTGCTGGACGGCGACCTTGAGCGCGCCCACCAGGCCGTGATCACCCACCTGGACGACCCGGCGGACCCGCGCCTCAAGAAGCTCCAGGAGACCTACACCCGCCTCGCCACCGACCGAGCGGCCCCCACCGCTCCGTAAACCGGTGGCCGGTGCAGTGCGGTGAATCGTCAGGGTGTTGACGCGTTGTATATCCGCCCCTGCGAGCGTTCGGACGCCCTGTCATACCTGAGCAAGGAGCGTCATCGGTGTTTCGAACGACCATGGTCCGCACGGCTGTCACCGGCGCGGCTGTTTCACTCTCGGTGCTGGGAGCCCTCGCCGTGGGCATGGGGGATCCCGTACGGCCGACCTCGCCGGCCCCGGCCTGCGACGGGTCCGCCGTCGTGCACTGCGCGGCGGGCCACATCATCTGGAACGGGACGGGGCTCCTTCCTTCTCCCGACCCGCAGCCGTAAGGGTTCCGGCGGCGGTCGCCAGCGCGGTGAGGAGCGGTTGCGCGTCGGCCGTCGCCCGAGGACCCAGCCGGCCGAGCAGCAGGCGCGCGCTCGCCTCGTGACCCCGGGCCGCGCCGTGGTCGCCGCGGGCGGTCAGCGCGTGGGCCAGGACCAGGTGGGCGAGGGCGCGTTCGCGCTGTCGCCCACCTTCGTCCGCGAGGTCCAGGGCCCGCTGCGCCTGGTGGACGGCCTCGTCGGCCCGCCCGAGCAGGCGCAACACGTCGGCCAGGCGGCTCCGGGCGGCCGACTCGCGGTCGAGGTCTCCGGTGAGGCTCGCGCCGTCGATGCAGGAGCGCAGGTGTGCCGCGGCGTCGTCGAGTCGCGCCGACTCCTGGTAGGCGAGGCCGAGGACGTAGTGCACGTAAGCGGTCATCGCGGGGTCGGCCGCCGCGCCCGGTGTCGCGAGGATGCCGCGGCAGGCCGATGCCGCCCCGGCGGCGTCACCGCTGCGGATCCGGGAGAGGGCCGCGTTCGCGCTGCTCGCCACCTCGCCGGAGCGGTGCCCGAGTTGTCGGGCGAGGGCGGCCGCCTCGTCGAAGGCCGTGATCGCCTCCTCGTGGCGGCCCTCGGCCTGGGCGATGAGGCCCTGATCGTTGAGGGCCTGCCGGAGGATGGCCCGGTCGCCCGCCTCCCGGCAGGCCCGGGCGGCCAGTCGGGCCTGGGCGTCGGCCTCGTCGAGCCGGGCGCGGGCCAGCAGGATCGTGCAGAGGAGGAAGCGCGACCGGCCCTCCGCCGTGCCGGCGTGGTCGCGGTCGTGGTCGCCGCACGCGACCGCCGCGTCGACGAGCAGGCGGGCCGCCTCCTCGGCCCGGCCGCCCAGGGCGCCGAGGCCGAGCGGGGTGAGGGCGATCAGTAGGTCGATGGCCGCGCGCAGGGCGGCCACCGGGAGCAGGGGCACCGTCGCGACGGCGGCCGCGAGCGCCACGGCACCGGGGATCTCGGCCCGCGCCCATCGGCGGGCGTCCGCCGGGTCGGTGAAGCCCCGGACGGCGGCCGACGGCGGGCGCGGCGAGCCGAAGACGTCGGCGACCGGGTCTCCGGGCACCGCGAGCGCGAAGGCCGTACGGGCGCAGCCGAGCAGGAGCGCCAGCAGCCGCTCGTGGGCGGCGGCCCGTTCGTGCTCGCCGGTCCGCAGCGAGGTCCGGCGGGCGAAGGCGCGCACGAGGTCGTGGTAGCGGTAGCGCCCGGCGCCGATCGACTCCAGCAGGGCCTGGTCGACCAGTGCCTCCGCGAGGCGCTCCGCCTGGTCCTCCGTCAGGCCGAGGACTGCGGCCGCGGCGGCCAGGCCGATGTCGGGTTCCACCCAGGCGAGCATTCTGAACGCCGTTGCCAGGGGCGGCGGAAGCAGCCGGTAGCCGACCGCAAAGACCTGCTCGATCTCGACGTCTCCCGTGCGGAGCGCACCGATCCCGTGATCGGCCAGGTGCCGCACGAGGTCGGCGATCGGCTGGTCGGGCTCGGCGGCGAGCCGGGCCGCCGCGATCCGTACGGCCAGAGGGAGCCGGCCGCAGGCCTCGACGAGCAGCGCGGCCTGGACGCTCTGCGCGGACCGGCGCGCCCTGCCGATCACCGCGTCGAGCAGCCCGAGCGCCTCGCGCTCGCTGAACACGTCCAGCGCGATGTGCAGCACCGACGGCACGCTGTTGAGCACCGCGCGGCTGGTGACGACGACCGCGCAGTCCGGCGATCCGGGCAGGAGGGGCTGGATCTGCGCGTCGTCGCGCGCGTTGTCGAGGAGGATGAGCAGCCGTCGTCCGGCGGTGGCGGTGCGGAATAGGGCGGACCTGCCCGCGAGGTCCTTCGGGACGGCGGCCTCCCGGACGCCCAGCGCGGTGAGGAAGTCCGCGAGGATGTCCGACGCGCTCGCGGGCACCAGGTCGGCGCCGCGCAGGTCCGCGTACAGCCGGCCGTCCGGGAAGCCGGGGCGTACGGTGTGGGCGGCCCGTACGGCGAGGGCCGTCTTTCCGACGCCGCCCATGCCGGTGACGGTCACCAGCCGCAGGCCGGGGCCGGTGCGTTCGGTCAGCGCCCGTCCGATCCGGGCGATGTGCTCCTGCCGCCCGGTGAACTGGGCTGGGGGCGGCGGTAGTTGGTCCAGCTGAACGGGCCGGCTGGGTGCGGGAGCGGTCCTCGACCCGGCGGGGGAGTCCGCATCGAGTTCGTGGCACAGGGCCGAGAGTTCGGGCCCCGGTTCGAGGCCCAGGTGTTCCACGAGCCGTAATCGGAGCGCGTCGTAGACCGCGCGCGCCTCGGACATCCGGCCCTGCCGTTGCAGCGCGCGGATGAGCAGCCCGTGCAGGCGCTCGCGGAACGGGTGGTCGGCGGCCAGCGCCTCCAGCTCCGGCAGGCAGCCGGAGGGGCCGTCGAGCGCCACGTCGAGGGCGAGCCGCTCCTCGCGCAGGGCGAGGCGCAACTGCGACAGCCGTTCGCGCTCGCGGCGCATGAGCGGCCCGGGCAGGCCGGCGAGCGGCTCACCGCGCCACTGGGCCAGTGCCTCGGTCAGCATGTCCCGGGCATCCGCGGGCCGCTCGGCGGAACACTTCCCGGCCTGCTCCTTGAGACGCCCGACCCGCCACAGGTCCACGCGGTCCGGTTCGACCGCCAGGCGGTACCCGCGCGCCTGGGACAGCAACACCCTCGGCGAGTCGCGGACGGGCTCCAGCAGGTTCCGCAACCGCCACACGTAGGTCCGCAGGGTGACGTCCGGCGCACCGGACGGCCGTTCGCCCCACAGTCCGGCGACCAGCTCCTCCATCGGGACGACCGTGTTCGGCCGCAGCAGCAGGGCGGCCAGCACGGACCGCTGCCGCGGGCCGCCCAGCGCCACGTCCGCACCGGCGCGCCGCACGCGGAGGTCGCCGAGCAGCGCGAAGCTCGGCCGATCCGGATCACTACCTGGCCGCACGGGCGGTCCCCACAATCTGACGCAGCGTCGGATGCTGCCCCGGGCGCCCATCCTCGCTGGCGCGGCGCCTGGTTCGCAAGGGAAGGATCTGTGCGCAGGTGCCGGGTGCCGCCTGCGGGTTCCCGGGGACGTCCGTCCCCGGGAACCCGTGCCGGTCAGTACCGCTTGATGGCGGTGAGCCAGGCCTGGTTGCCCTGGGCGACGCCGCCGTAGCTGCCCTGCCACTGGCGGGCGGGGGCGCCGTCGTCGGTGCGCCAGTCGGCGATCTCCAGCAGCTTGGCGGAGTTGAAGTTGGCGATGCCGAGCTCGCCCCGGTCGCCGAGGGTGCCGACGTAGTTCCAGTGCTGGTTGCCGCCCCAGGAGCAGTCCCACTGGCGGGCCGGGGCGCCGTCGTCGGTGCGCCAGTCGGCGATCTCCAGGCACTTGCCGGAGTTCCGGTTCACCAGCTCGAAGCCACCGCTGTCGGGCACGTAGTCCCAGATCTGGTTGGCGCCGCCGGTGCAGTCCCACTGGCGGGCGGGGGCGCCGTTGTCGGTGCGCCAGTCGGCGATCTCCAGGCACTTGCCGGAGTTGACGTTGACCAGGGTGCTGGTCGTCGGGTTGCCGAAGCTGCCGCCGACGGCGGACGCGGGGGTGGCCGGCACGGCGGCGGCCAGCGTGAGGGCGGCACCGGCGGCGACTGCGGCCGTACGGGCGCGGGGGAGGGCGTTGCGGATGGTCAAGAAGGACCGGTCCCTTGCACGAGGAGCAGGAGCAGGGGAGGCGGGCGGACGCGCACGCGCCCCCGATCCGCGTCGGCCCGGCCCCGGTACGACACCGGCGTTCCGTTCCCCCTACGGTGCGGACGGGTGTCCGCACCGCCGACGCGCGTGAATCGTACGCGGGTGCGGGTGAACGCCGGGCCAAGAATCGATCAAGGATGGGCAAGTCCGGTCGGGCCGTGCAGACGTCAGGTCGTCGGGGGCTGCGACTGGGGGTGGGCGATCGGGACGGGCCGGCCGGTGACGGCGTCGGTCAATGTCCGTGTCCCGAGCGGTTGGTGAAGCACGGTCTTGACCTGCGCGTATCCGCCGTCCTCGCAGCCGACGTCCGGGCCCGAGGCGTCCCGGCGGCTCAACAGCAGCGTGACCTGGTCCGCCGTCTCCCGTGCCACCAGGTCGGGCTTGTAGTCGCAACCGCCCCAGCCGACATCCACGGTGATCGTGCGGTCGTCCGCCAGGACGGTCGGGTTCGACGCGTTGAGGCCGCCGCCGGCATTGATCCGGCCGAGGACCGAGGCGTCGCGTCGCGTGTACGGAAGCTCGTGGTGGGAGAACTGGTCCCACCACGTGTAGTAGCCCCCGGCCCCGAGCCCGATCAGCCCCATCACGGCCAGCCAGCGCTTGCGTGTCGTCGGTTCCACGTCCGCCCCTCCCCCTGTTGCGGATCATGGTAGTCCGGCCGTACGTACTCGCCGAGCGGTGGGCGGTACACCCCTGCCGCCGTCGCCCGTACGGCCGTACCCGACCGACCCCTTCGGTCCGGTGTCGGAGCTCGCCGTAGTGGCGTTGTTACTCTCCGGAGACTTGCCGCGCGGGGGAGCCGGTCACCGACCAGAAGCGAGGGAACGTGGACATGGCGAGCGTCGGCTCCGATCCGGCTCTGGCGGCCCCCGCCGCGCGGCTGGTCAGTGTGTGGCGGCAGCGCGACTTCCAGGTCCTGTGGTCGGCGCACACCGTGAGCGAGTTCGGGACGCGGATCACGTTCTTCGTCATTCCGGTGCTCGCGCTGACGACGCTCTCCGCGTCGACCGGCCAGCTCGGGCTCGTCTCGGCGATGGAGACCCTCCCGTTCCTCCTGGTCGGCCTGCCGGCGGGCGCGCTGCTCGACCGGTGGAACCGCCGACGCGTGATGGTCGTGGCGGACGTCGGCCGGGCCGTGGCGATCGTCGTGCTGCCGGTCGGACACCTCGCGGGGGTGCTGAGTGTGCCGCTGCTCTGTGCGGTGGGGTTCGCCATCGGGCTCTGTACGGTGTTCTTCGACATCGCCGACCAGGCCTTCCTGCCGACGGTCGTGGCGCGGGAGCAGACCCCGGACGGCAACAGCAGGCTCGAATTCTCCCGCTCGACGGCGGAGTTGGCGGGGCCCAGCATCGGTGGTCTGCTGCTGCAGGTGGTCACCGCGCCGCTGGTCCTGGTCGTCAACTCCGTGAGTTACCTGGTGTCCGCTCTGCTGCTCTGCCTCATCCGGATTCCCCGGACGCAGGCGCCGCAGCCCGCGGTCAGGGCCTCGATGCGCAGCCAGATCGCCGAGGGACTGCGGTTCGTCTTCCGTCACCGGACCCTGCGGTCCCTGGCGCTGGCGACGGGCATCAGCAACCTCGTCGGGCTGGGCGGCGCGCTGGGGGCGGTCCTGACCGCGTACGCCCTGCGCGACCTCGGGCTGTCGCCGGGGGAGCTCGGGCTGGCCCTGAGCGTGGGCAACTGCGGTGCGCTGCTGGGGGCCGCGCTCAGCAGCCGGCTCATCAGGCTCGTCGGGCTCGGTCCGGTCCTGGTCGCGGCGAAGTCGATGTCGGGGATCGCCGTGCTCGTGCTCGCGACGGCGGCGCCGGCCCGCGCGGTGCTCACGCTGAGTGTCGCGACCGGCATCATGGCGTGCGGCATCACCGTCTACAACATCAGCCAGGTGAGCCTGCGCCAGGCCATCACGCCCACCGGCCTGCAGGGCCGGATGAACGCCTCCGTCCGGTTCGCCATCTGGGGCACCCGCCCGGTCGGGGCCCTGGCGGGCGGCTACCTCGGGTCCGTCCTCGGCACGCGCCTGACACTGTGGACGATCGCCGGGATCGGCCTGCTCTCCTGCCTGCCGCTGATCGCGACGGAGGACGTGCGGACGCTGCGGGCCTTCCCGTCCCTGCTGCTCGACTGACCGGAACCACGGCCTTTCAGAGCCGGGCAAGATCCCCCGGCGGTCTTCCGGTGGCGGTGACCGCCCAAGCGGCCTCGATCATCCGGAAGACCTCGTCCACCACGGCCTCCGGGTCGGCGGCCTCGCGGGCCAGCGAAAAGGCGCCGATCACGAACCTCGCGATGGCCCGGCAGGCCGTCGCGGTCGGCACCGGCCCGGGCTGCGGCCGCGACCGGGACTGGGCGGCGATGGCCGTTGCCAGCGAATCCGCATGACGCAGCCTCATCGACTCCTCGTACGCCCGCAGGGCGGGTGACTCGTCGATCATGCGCCAGATCGGGGCGGCGCCGTCCGCCGTGCAGTGCCGCACCATGGCGTGGATCTCGCGACGCAGCGCGGGGACGAGCGCCTCGTCGGGCGAGCGGTCGGTGACCGCCTTGGTGAGGCGCTGCTCGAAGTCCTCGTCCTGCTCGAACACCAGGGCCTCTTTCGAGGCGAAGTGGGAGAAGACCGTGGTGACGGCGACGTCGGCCTCGGCGGCGACCTCGCGGATGCCGACCGCGTCGTAGCCGCGATCCAGGAAGAGTCGCAGGGCGGTGTCGGCGATCTTCTGACGGGTCGCGGCCTTCTTGCGCTCCCGGCGCCCGGTCTGCCCGGTCTGAGCAGTCGGCTCGGCTGGCTCGGTCATGTCGTGATGCTATCAGGCATGAAAATGAAACAGTTCCAAAAGCCTAACCGTTAGTGTTACGGTCGGCCGCATGAAGAACATGAAGAAGGTGAGCTTCGACGAGTTCGGCGGCCCGGAGGTCCTGCACCTGGTGGACGCCGAGGAGCCCCACGCGGGCCCCGGCCGGATACGCATCGCCGTGCGGGCGGCGGGCGTGAACCCCGTCGACTGGAGGATCCGCGAGGGCCAGGTCCTGGGGGCCCATCCGACCCGCCTGCCGTCCGGCGTCGGGCTGGACGCCGCCGGGGTGGTGGACGAGGTCGGCGAGGGCGTCGACGACGTCGAGGTCGGCGACCACGTGTTCGGCGAAGGGGTCGACACCTACGCCGAGTTCGCCGTCCTGTCCGCCTGGGCCCGGATGCCCGAAGGGCTGACGTTCGAGGAGGCGGCGGGCTACCCCTCCGTGGTCGAGACCGCGCTGCGCATCATCCGCGAGGTCGGCGTGCGGCCCGGGCAGACGCTGCTGGTCTGCGGCGCGTCCGGCGGAGTCGGATCGGCGGTGCTGCAGATCGCCCGCGACCGCGGCATCGCGGTCATCGGCACGGCCGGCGCCGCGAACCAGGACTACCTGCGCGGCCTGGGCGCCGCCGCCACGACGTACGGCCCGGGCTGGGTCGAGCGGGTGCGGCGGTTCGGCCGGGTCGACGCGGCCCTCGACCTGTCCGGTTCCGGCGTGATCCGTGAACTCGTCGAACTGACCGGGGACGCGCGGAAGGTGGTCTCCATCGCCGACCTCACCGCACCCGGGCTCGGCGTCCGCTTCTCCGGCGTGGCCGGGAGCGTGCCCGACGCGCTCGCCGAGGCCGTCGACCTCATCTCGCGGGGATTGCTCCACATCCCGGTCGACAAGGCGTACACCCTCGCCGAGGCCGCCGCCGCGCACGCGGACAGCCGGGCCGGGCACACGCGCGGGCGCCGGGTCCTGGTCGTCCGAGGCGACTCGCGCGCTGTGTCCGTTCCCGCCGATTGAGTCGCTTGACTTCAAGTCGACTTCAGGTACGAGACTGCACGACATGCCGAAGAACACCGCAGTCATCCACGACCTGACCGACCCTCAGTACACCGACTCCCTCCCGCTGGCCGACACCGTGCTCGACGAGATCGCCGGCCGACTGGCCGACGGAGCGACGGTGGTCGGCATCGGGGAGTCCACGCGCTTCTCCCGCGAGACCTTCGGGGTGCGGGACCAACTGTTCCGCCGGCTCGTCCGGGACCACGGCTTCCGCGCGCTGGCCGTCCAGGACGACGCGGGCGCCGCCGCGGCCCTCGACGCGTACGTGGGCGGAGGCGAGGGCTCGGCCGTGTCCGCGCTGGCGGGTGCCTGGCGCCCGTGGCGCACCGCCGAGATGGTCGCCGCCCTGGAGTGGATCCGGGCGTTCAACCGGGACCACGCGGACGATCCGGTCCGGATCTTCGGTGTGAAGCCGCTCCAGGCGGGGCCCGCCGACTACGACGCCGTCCTGGAGCACGTGCGGTTGGTGGCGCCGGAGCGGCTCGCGGAGGTGGCGGCCCACCTGGATCCCATCCGCACCGTCCACGAGATCGAGGAGCACGTGCAGCGGGCGCGCGGCGTCCATCCCGGACGGCCGTTCGTCGAACACGCCCGTGACGCACTCGAGTTGGTCGAGTCCACTCCAGGTGCCGACGACGCGGCCGCGAGGATGCGGCTGATCGTGGAGTACCACGAGCGCAGCGTCGCCGGGCGCGGCAACTACGCGGGCGAGGCCGAGGTGTGGGCCGAGGCCGTCGCCGAGGCCCAGGGCCGGACCGGTGCGCGCACCGTCTACTGGGACGGTATCGCGCACACCTCGGCGGGCGAGGCCGTGGTGGGCCTGGCGGCCGAGCGCGGCTCGCAGGCCGGCGTCGGCAGCCTGCTGCGCGAGCGCTACGGCCGGCGGTACGTCTCCGTGGCGATCGGCTTCCACCACGGGGACCTCGGCGTCGCCGTCATCCCGGGCCCGGCCGCGGACTTCGTCGACGCGAGGCTCGGTGAGACGGGCCTGCCCGCGCGCTGGCTGGACCTGCGCGACGAGGACGTGCGCGCGCAGTGGGACGGACCGGCGAAGGCCCGCGTCGTCAGCGGTGTCTACACCCCGGAGCGCGACGCCGCCGAACACCTGGCCGTCGCCTCCCTGGCCGGGGCCTTCGACGTCCTCGTCCACATCCGCGAGGTCTCCCCGGTGCACTGGCTGCCGTGAGCCCGGCCTGGACGGAGGGGCCTACCCGGCGGCCAGGATCCCGGCGACGGCGTCGATCACGGCGGGGTCGGTGAGGAAGTCGTTGTGCTTGAGGCATGACGTCTCGGTGTTGGCGGCGCCGTTCAGCGGGGTGCTCGCGTTGGGGAGGATCTGCTCGTCGCAGGGGGACCAGAAGGTCCAGTAGTGGACGGGGCCGGGCGTCTCGTCGTCCCGGTTCAGGTTGGTGACGACGTACGAGCCGGGCGTCATGTCGCGGCAGCCCTGGTCCCACGCGGCGCAGAGCCAGGCGAGGCCGGTGCCGTGGTTGGGGCCGGCCAGGGAGATCCAGTTCGCGACCGTGCGTGCGCCGTCGCCGAACTCGACGTACCAGCGGCTCGGCAGGCTGCCCAGACTGTGCGCGACGATGTCGACCCTGGCCGCGCCGGTCTTCTGGAGCACCTGGTCGACGTAGGCGGAGAGCCGGCCGGCCAGGACCTCGTTCGTGGACCGGGAGGTGTCGTACGACCAGGCGAAGATCCGGTCGGCTGGGAAGCCCTTCGCCTCCAGGCCGGCGATCGTGGCCCGCCACACGCCCGGGTCCGCGTTGCGCCCGTGGACGAGGACGACCGGGGTCGCCGGGCCGGCGTGGGCCGACGGGGCGACCCCGGGTGCCGCGAGCAGGAGCACGGACACGGCGGCGGTGAGGGCGGTGGCGGCGCGGCGCATGGCGTGTCCTCCGGTGAACGTCGGCGGGGTGACACAACTCCACTGCAGGCCAACGATGTTACGTCACAGTACGTCCGAGAGGAACGTCCTCAGCCGCGGGCTCTGCGGCGCGCCGAAGACCGCCTCGGGCGGGCCGGACTCGACCACGACGCCGCCGTCCATGAAGGCGACGCCGTCGGCGGCCTCGCGGGCGAAGCCCATCTCGTGCGTGACGACCACCATCGTCATGCCCGCGCGGCCGAGGTCCGCCATCAACGAGAGGACGCCCTTGACCAGTTCCGGATCCAGCGCGGAGGTGGCCTCGTCGAAGAGCATGACCTGGGGGTCCATCACCAGGGCGCGGGCGATGGCGACCCGCTGTTGTTGTCCGCCGGAGAGCCGGCCCGGGCGGGCGTCGGCCTTGTGGCGCAGCCCGACCAGGTCGAGCTGGCGGAGGGCGGCCTCGGTGGCGGCGTCGCGGGAGAGGCCCTTGAGCTTGCGCAGGGGGAGGGTCAGGTTGCGCAGGACGCTCATGTGCGGGAAGAGGTTGAACTGCTGGAACACCATGCCGACTTGGCGGCGCAGCCGGTCGGGGTCGCGGCGCAGCACGCTCTCGCCGTCCAGCAGGACGTCGCCGCGGTCGGGCTCGACCAGGCGGTTGACGGCGCGCAGCAGCGTCGACTTGCCGGAGCCGGACGGCCCGATCACGCAGAGGGTGTTCCCCCGGGGGACGTCCAGGTCGACGCCGCGCAGGACGGGGTTGCCGCCGAGGGACAGGTGGAGGTCGCGGGTGGCCAGGCTGACCGGGGAGAACGCGGGGGTGGGTCGCTCGTCAGGCACGGGTCGCTCCCTCGGGCGCGGTGGTAGACAGTGGCTCCCGACGTGCTTCCCGGGCAGGTGCCTCGGTGGGTGTCTCAGCGGGTGCCGGTTCGGTGACCCGGCGGCCGTTCCGCAGACGGCGGTCGATCACGTTGACCAGGTGCGTCAGCGGCACGGTGAGCAGGAGGTAGAACAGCCCGGCGAGGACGAGCGCGGACTCGTTGCCCGTGGTGGCGGCGGCGTCCTGGCCGATCCGGAACAGGTCCCGCTGCCCGGCGGTGAGCCCGAGGAAGTAGATCAGGCTGGAGTCCTTGATGAGCGCGATGAGCTGGTTGACCCACGCGGGCAGGACCCGCCTGATCCCGAGCGGGACGATGATCAGCCGCATCGCGGCGCTGTACCGGAAGCCGAGCGCGCGGGCGGCCTCCAGCTGGCCCGCCTCCACGCTCTGGATGCCCGAGCGGAAGATCTCGCCGAAGTAGGCGGCGGCGATCAGCGAGAGCGCGAGGATCCCCAGCGGGTACGGGTCGGGCCCCCAGATGCGAAGTCCCTGCGGGGCCAGCCCCACGCCGATAAGCAGGATGGTGACCGCGGCGGGGAGGCCGCGGAACACGTCGGTGTAGGCGCGGGCCGGCCAGCGCAGCCAGCGGGTCCGGGAGATCCCGGCCACGGCCAGCAGCAGGCCGAGGACGGTGCCGATGGCGGCCGAAGTCGCCGCGAGGATCAGCGTGTTGGGGACGCCGGTGGTGAGCAGGTCGGAGATCGCCTCGCGCATCGATCCCCAGTTGAAGAACGTCTCCGCCAGCGTGCCCAGCTGGTCCACGTCGATCTCCTGATTCGAGAGTAGGGCCGGATCGGCTGGGGGTCAGGGCGTCGCGGACGCGGTCGGGGCGGCCGGCGTCGACTGGCCCGCCGTCGCGCCACCGGACGCCGTCCCGCTGCCGGGGTGGAAACCGTCGGGCACGGCGCGGCCCGGGTAGTACTGGTCCTGGAGGCGGTTCCAGGTGCCGTCCGCGATGACCTCGTCGAGGCCCTTGTTCAGGGCGGCGAGCAGCTGCGGCCGGTCCGGCGCAACGGCGAAGGCGGTCGGCGAGGGGCTGAGCTGCTTCTGGACGAGCAGCACCTTGCCGCCGCTGTCGTTGGCGCTCTTCTCGCCGATCTCGGCGGGGGAGATCCAGGCCTCGGCGGTGCCGGTCTTCAGCTGGTTGAGGGCGCTGTTGTAGTCGGGGACGCGCACCGGGTTGAGGTTGCGCTTGGTGGCGTAGTCGTCCTGGACGGTCCCCTGCACGACGACGACCCGCTTGCCCGTCAGCTGGTCGAAGCTCGTGACGGACGAACCCGCGGGCACGTCGAGCCCGAAGTAGCCGAAGTCGTAGCCGTTCGTGAAGGCCACCGTCTTCTTGCGCGCCTCGGTGACGGTGATGGACGAACTGCCCACGTCGAACTTGTGGTTGGCGACCTGGGACAGGAGGGCCGAGAAGTCGGTCGAGGCGAACTGGACCTTCAGGCCGACCTTGGCGGCGACGGCGGCGAAGAGGTCGTTGTCGAAGCCGGTGAACTTGCCGTCCTTGAGGTAGACGTTCGGCGGCGCGTCCGAGAGCGTTCCGACGTGGAGCGTCCCCGGCTCGGTGAGCTGGTACGGGTTGTCGGCGGACTTGGCGTCGGACGACGCGCTGCTGCTGCACGCGGTGAGGGGCACGAGGGAGGCGAGGGCAGCGAGGGCGGCGACGAGGACCCGGCGCGGGCGCATGGTGGCTCCAGAAAGGCGGTGGCGGTGAAGGAGGCGACCGTCGGTGAGCGGTGCCGAGACGGCGGTCCCGGCCCGGTCGGGCCGGTCGCGGGCCTCACCGCGTCGGTCGAACGATTGACCTGATCAATATCCGCCATGATCGTTGCCGAGGTGTTGCGGCGGTATGAAAGCTCCCCGGGCCGCCCTCCGGGCACCCGTTGACGCCGCCGGCGCAGTCCGGCTAGCTTCCACGGCATGCAGCAGCGCTCCGTCGCCCTGACGACCCGCGGTCACATCGACCTCCTCCGGGTCTGTTCCGCTGCCTGTCTCGCCTGCTGAGAGCGCCCCGCCCGCCTGCCTCCACGGCCCGATCCGGCCGAGCCCATCGGCAGCCGTCGCCTGTAGTCGGCCTTCTGCGTCCGTGCACAGTCGAGGCGCGCTCCTGCCGTGCGCCGGACGACGACACCATCCCGCTGCGCCCCCCCGAACCACTCCGGAGCATCCACCGTGAACGTTCACCTCCACTGGTTCCTGCCGACCGGCGGCGACGGCCGCGGCCTGGTCGACCGCCACGCCTACGCCAGCAACCTCGACGGTGCCGCGGCGAACGCCGTCCCCGGCCGGGCGGCCGCCGCCGTGCGCCGGCCGGACGTCGAGTACCTCGCGCAGATCGCCAAGGCCGCCGACCGGCTGGGCTTCGAGGCGGTGCTCACCCCGACCGGCACCTGGTGCGAGGACGCCTGGCTCACCACGGCCTTCCTCGCCCACGAGACCGAGCGCCTGAAGTTCCTCGTCGCCTTCCGCCCCGGCTTGATCTCGCCCACCCTCGCCGCCCAGATGGCCGCCACCTACCAGCGGGCCACCCGCGGCCGGCTGCTGCTCAACGTCGTCACCGGCGGGGACGCCGACGAGCAGGCCCGCTTCGGCGACCACCTCGACCACGACGGCCGCTACGCCAGGACCGACGAGTTCCTCACCGTGGTGCGCGGCGCCTGGAGCGGGACGCCGTTCGACTTCGCGGGCACCCACTACCGGGTGGCCGGTGCCCACGTGCCCGTGCCGCCGACGCCGGCCGTCCCGGTCTTCTTCGGCGGCTCCTCGCCCGCCGCGGGGCCGGTCGCCGCCAGGCACGCCGACGTCTACCTGACGTGGGGCGAGCCGCCCGCGCAGGTCAAGGAGAAGATCGACTGGATCCGCGGACTCGCGCAGGCCGAGGGCCGGGAGATCCGCTTCGGCATCCGCCTGCACACCATCTCGCGCGACTCCTCCCGCCACGCCTGGCAGGAGGCCGAGCGGCTCCTGGACGGCATCGGCGACGCCGAGGTCGCGCGGGCCCAACACCTGCTGGGCCGCAGCGAGTCGGTGGGCCAGCAGCGGATGCTGGCCCTCCACCGGGGCTCCCGTGCCGAGTTGGAGATCCACCCGAACCTGTGGGCCGGCGTCGGCCTGGTCCGGGGCGGCGCGGGCACCGCTCTCGTCGGCAGCCACGAACAGGTCGCCGACCGGATCGAGGAGTACCACGCCCTCGGCGTCGACCACTTCGTCCTCTCCGGGTACCCACACCTGGAGGAGGCCTACTGGTTCGGTGAGGGCGTCCGCCCGGTGCTCCAGTCCCGCGGGCTGGTCGGACCCCTGCCCGGCGTGGTGTGACGCGCTATCCAGCGCACCTCGCCGCCGTCGCCGGGGCTCGTCGACGTTCGTAGCGGATCTGTGGTTCCGCACGCCCTGGCGCAGTGGTCCATGGGAAAGCCAGGGGGGCGTCACAGCTCCCGGCGCATCAGGACGCACATCGTCTCGTGGCGGCGGACCGATCCGTCGGGCGCTTCCTCGTCCCAGGCGTCGGTCTCGCGCCCGTAGGCGACGTAGCCCAGGCGCTCGTACAGGGCGCGGGCCCGGGGATTGTCCTCCTCGACGCCGAGTTCGGCCCGGCGGAGGCCGCGGTCCCTGATGCGCTGTTCGGCGGCGCGGATCAGGAGCGTGCCCAGGCCGCGGGACTGGAGGGCGGGGAGCACCGCGAGCTGCCAGATCGTGCCGGCGCCCGCAGCGGCCCGGTAGTCGACGCCGCCGATGGCCACCGGGATGTCCACGGGCGTGCAGACGGCCAGGTAGTCGACTTCGCCCGCCGCCGCGCGCAGCAACTCCCGTTCCACGCTGCGGAGATGGAGGGCCGATCCGGACCACGTGCACGCGGGCAGGTCCTCCGGGCGGAGGTCCCGCACGCTCACGGGCACGGCGATGGTCGACGCGACGGCGGACAGGTCGCGGGGGAGCGACTGGTGAGGACCCATGCGCGGAACCGTACTCCCGTCGATCCGCCGTCCGCAGGCAGGTTTCCCTTGACCTCAAGCCCACTTGAAGGGCGAGGGTGGTGCGCATGAGTCACGAAACGAGTACCGAGAACCCCGATGTCAAAGCCATCGCCGACGTCGTCGCCACCGTCGAGCGCACCCAGCGGGCCAAGGACGTGGACGGCTTCCTGGCCCTCTTCCACCCCGACGCCCTGTGGACCACCGCGCACGGCAGGGTCCTGCTCGGGCGCGAGGCGATCGCCGGGTTCACCCGCGCGGTGCTGCCCGCCGACGACTGGGACGGGCAGGTGACGTACGAGGTGGCGCACGTGCGGTTCCTGCGCCCGGACGTCGCCGCCGTCAAGGTGCGCCAGGTGTACCGGTCGGCCGACGGCGATTCCGAGGGCAGCCCGCTCTATGTCATGACACGCGGCGCCGACGGACGGTGGCTCCTGCACGCCTGCCAGAACACTGCGGTTCACGCGGGGTAGACGGCCGGGTGCACCCCGGCCCCGCACGGGGGTCGGGACCGGGGCGCGCCCGCTCGTGTACGGAGGCTTCCTGCGGAGGTCACCGCGGCGGGTGCCACACATGGGTGGGCAGGGCGTCGGCCAGAGTGTTGAAGAAGCGCTGGTCGCGCCAGGCGTCCCGGTTGCCGATGACGAACAGACGGCGGCGCGCGCGGCTGACCGCGACGTTGAGGAGATTGGGCCGGGAGGCGGCCCAGCCGCGTGCCCCGGGGTGCCGCGGATCGGTGCCGAGCACCAGGATGACGACGTCCGACTCCTTGCCCTGCGTCGTGTGGACGGTGCCGACGCGCGTACGGTCCAGCAGGCCGCGGGTGACGCGCTGCGCGCCGGCGACGACGTCGCGGAACGGGCTGATGACGAAGATGTCGTCGGCGGAGACCCCGCGGTCGAGGAGCTTCTCGACGATCTGCCGCAGGGCCCGCCCCTCCTCCGGGATCCAGTGGCCCTCGGCCTGCGGGGAGGCGACGTCGACCCACGAGCTGCCCGCGTACGGGAACGCCCCGCGATCAGGGGTGCCGTGGACCATCAGGCCGTCGTAGGCGATGGCATTGCTGACCGCGAACATCGGGTCGTCGCAACGGCGGTGGACGCGGAGCGGCGCGCCGACCCACACCTCGGTGGAGCCGTCCGGGAGTTCGGCGGGCAGCGTCGTGCCGTACCGGTTGGCGCGGTCGGCGACCCGCTGGACGGACGTGCGGCTCGGCGCCCACTCCTCGTCCACGCCGAAGTCGCGGCGCAGCGCCTGCTGGGCCGTCCAGGGCAGGACGACGACGGGCTCCAACTGGAGCGGGTCGCCCACGACCACGGCCCGCCGCGCCCGCCAGAGTCCTCCGACCGCCATCTGCGGGGTGGCCTGCCCCGCCTCGTCGATGAAGAGCCAGCCGAGGGACTCGCGGCCGAGGCCGGAGAAGACCCGGTCGAGCGAGGCGAACGTGGTCGACACCAGGGGAACGACCAGGAAGAGGCTCTGCCACGCGGCGCGGCGGGCCTCCTCGGGCACGGTCTTCGGAGCGGCTCCGGAGACCACATCCATGGCGGCCCTGAGGTTGGCGCGCATCGTCTTCGCGGTGCACCGGAGGAAGGCCTTGTGGACCTCCATCGCCGCGAAGAACACCTCGGTCCTCGCGGCCGTGATCTCCTCGTCGGCCCACGGGGACGAGAGCTCGCGGCGCTCGGACTCGGCCAACAGCTCGGGGGAGGGCACACGATCGCCCCAGCGCGCGCGGGCCGTCGCGAGAGTGGACTCCAGCCGCTCGGCCCGCTCGACGGCGTCGGCATGCTCCACGCGGTGGTGGTGCAGCGCGGTCTCGGCCAGGTGTGCGGCCGATCCTGCCCGCTGTTCGGCATCCCTGGCCCCGTCGGCGGCGAGCCGGGCGGCCTGCTCGCGCTCGGCCAGCGGCGCGTCGCCCGCGTGCCAGTCGCGAGCCGCCCGGCCGGCGGTGAAGAGGCTGACGGTGAACCCGGGGCGCCGCTCGAAGTGGGCCTGCCGCTCGCGCTCGCAGTCCTCCAGGCGCCGCTGTGCCTCGGCTGCCGCCCGGGCGGCTCCGGCAAGGTCCTCCTGACGGTGTCGCAGGTCCTCGGCCGTGGTCCGGACGGCGCGGGCGGCGGCCTCGGCCGCGGCCCGCGCGGCGGGCAGGCCGGACAGGGCCTCGGCGGCCTCCGCACGCTCGGCGCCGAGCCGTTCGACGGTGGCCAGCGCGCTGCGGAACCGGTCGACGGCCGCGCGCCACACGCCGCTCTGGGGGGAGGCGGCGTACTCGGCCAACAGGTGCTGCAGGCCGCGCCCGGTGTCGATCCAGCCGTCACGCCGTGCGGTCCGGCCGGCGGACGGGCGGGCGGCGGCCCGCGGGCCACCATCGGGTCCGGTGCCGGTGCCGGTGCCAGTGCTGTTGCCGTTGTCGGGTCGGGTGTCGGACGCCTTCTCCTGGCCCCACCAGAAGCGGGAGACGAACTCGCCGCGGTTCCTCTTGCTGCCCAGCCTCGCCGCGATGGCACCCCAGGCGGGCTCGCCCTTGAGCAGGCGGGTGGCCTGCTCGGCGAAGTAGTCGGCCTGGGCGTGCCAGTCCTCGTGGACGGCCCCCAGCGAGGGGATCTCGGTGGAGATGTTCTCGACGGCGCCGTTGTTGGCGGAGGCGACGACCATCTCGAATCCCGTGAGCTCCGGGCGCAGCTCCCTGACGGTGCGGGAGTACTCCCCGGACTTCCACTGGTGCGTCGTGTCGCCGAACGCGGCTGACGGCAGCCGGAGCCGCGCCAGCCGTGTCGCGCGCTCCACGACGAGGTGGGCGACGATGTCGCGCAGCATCGTCGTCTTGCCGGTGCCGGGTGGGCCGTTCACGGCGAAGACCCCGGCGGAGTCGGTGAGTTCGCCCCCGACGAGGTTGACGGCGAACTGCTGGCTGAGCGCCAGCGGGTACTTCGTACTGGCCGGCCAGCGGCCGGGCGGGGCCGCGGCGGGACTCACCCGGAGGAGCGCCTGCTCCGGCTGGTGGCGGAGGTCGATCCGGTGCTCCGGGCGGAAGGCCGCGGCGGGCGCGAGGTAGGTCCCCAGAGCATGGCCGGGATCGTTCAGCGCCAGGTCGCGGGTGACGCGGTCGAGGTCGGCGGCGATGAAGCTGTTGAGGAAGTCCTGCTGGTCCACGTCGTCGGCGCGGTCGGACCGGACCTGCACGCTCCTGACCCGGACGGCGAACGGCGCCAGGTCCTTCGCCACGGACCAGTCGTCGGCGAGGTCGGAGGCGAAGCCGAGCAGGTCCGCCGCCGTGATGTGACGGGTGCCGACCGGGCTCTCCGACCCGTCCGCGCCGTCGTCCGGTCCATCGGTTCCCTCTGCGAGGAGGGCCCGCGCTGCGGTGAGCGCCTCCGCGGCCGGAGTGCCGTCCGCCGCGAGCACCGGTACCGGGTCCTCGCCGAGTTCACCGGCCCGTGCGTGCCAGGACTGGGCCTCCCCGTCGAAACCGTCCAGCCAGCCCGGCCGGCCGGGCCCCGGGCGGCGGGCGCGTCCGGTCGCCCAGGCACAGGTGGAGAAGATCGGGGAGTCGAGGAGCAGCCGGCCCTCGTCGTTGACGGTCAGGGCGAACAGCGCGCTCTCGCCGGCCATGCGCCCGTCGTGGTCCTCGTCGTCCTCGCCGAAGACCTCCAGGAGGGCGTCCCGCACCGCGCTCAACGGGAAGACCCCGCCGTAGACGACGTGCTGCCAGGTGAAGCCCGGTTCCAGCGGCAACCGGCGCAGCGGATGGCCGTCCTGCCAGGGCAGCGGCCGATCCGGTGAGACCTCGTACACCCGCTCGCGAAGGGACGCGGCCGGTACCTTCTGCGGGCTGAAGAGCTCCACCGCCCGCCAGTACCCGACCACCGCCGCCCTACGCCGACGCTCCGCCGTCATGGCATTCCCCCCGCAGCTCCTGGTTGCTCACCTGCTCATCGGCGACGATCAGCCTACGGAATGCCGGGGCACCGCGGGACACCTCGGGGTACGGCGGCAGTCCGCCCGTCGGCCCGGCGGTGACGAACGACGGTCGGCGTAGGACGGTGGGCGGCCCGCACTATCGTGCCGACGTGACCGACACCGCGCAGCGTCCGCTGCTGTTCCTCGACGTCGACGGCCCGTCGTTACACCGGGATCGGCGGGAGACCCGTGAGCGTCCGAGGGGCCGAATCGCGGGCGCGGAAGCCGAAGCTGATGAGCGTGATGGCCTCCCCGGCGCTGAGGGGGGTCCGGCCGTGCGGCGTGAGTGCGCCGTCGAACACGACGCAGTCGCCTGCGGCGAGCTCGCATTCGAGGTAGCCGTCGGCGTTGATGAACACGGTGGTGCTGACCCGGGACGCGCCGGTGGGACGATCGTGCTTGAGGCACAGGAGCAGGTTGGCCTCGCCGAAGCCGAACTCGTCCAGGTGGAAGTCGAGGTGCTGTCCTTCCTCATAGGCGATGTAGACGGCGGTGTGCGGCGGCTCGACGTCCAGGCCGGTGGACCGCGCGACGACTGTGGCGAGATCGACCTGTTCGGCGAAGTGGTTGGCGGCGTCACCGACGGCGGCATTCCACTTGCCGTTGTGGAGGTATCCGTTGGCGGCGACGGCCTTCTCGGCCTCCTCCTCCATCGCGGCGAGCAGCACCGACGGGAACGACTCGTCGCGCAGGTGGCGCGGGTGTACCCGTTGGTGCGCGGTGAGCCCGGCCACGGCGTTCCGGAGCGCCGGGAGATCGAGTGCCCACTGGGACGACGTTCGTGCCGTGGTCCGGGACTGGAGCCAGGCGGTCCACTGGCGGCTCCATTGGCCGGGTGCGGGGGGACTGGCCGCCGCTGCGCCGGTCTGGCTGATCAGCAGCTCGACCCGGTCGAGTGCGGCCTGTGTGGACTCGACCAGCTCGGCATCCCCTTTGGCGATCCGCAGCCGCAGCGCTTCTTGCAGGTGGCCCTGCGCGCCCGCGAGGTCTCCGCGCTCCATCAGGTGCTTGCCGGTGTGCTGGAGCGCGTAGTCGAGGAGTTCCGGGTGCTGGCTTCGGGCGGTGTTCAGGGCACTGCGGTAGAGCGCGTCCGCGCTCTGGGCGTCCCCGGCGTAGCGGTGCGCGTCGCCGAGGTTGAGCCCGGTGGCGACGACGGCCCTGCTGTTGCCGATCGTCGCGACGATGTCGAGCGACTGCCGGAGGAACGTGCGGGCCTCGTCGTGGTTGCCCAGGCACATCTGAGCGATGCCGATCCATCTGGTCAGAACCCGGGTACGGGCGGGGTCGGTCCCCTCGGACAAGGACCGCAGTTCCTCGTGGAGTTGGCCGACCGCGGCGGTCAGCTCGTTCCGGTCGGTGGGGACCATCCGCAGGCTGTCGTCATGGGTGATGAGGTGATCCAGCACGTGACCTCCGTCGTTCGGGTGTGCTCAGCGTGGCACTACAGGTGGTCGGTCTGGTGGCGCAGGTCGGCCAGCAGCTCCCGCCCGTGCGGGGTGAAGTGCGCGGTGAGCAGTTCGAGTTCGCGCATGAGGTAGCGCACGGCCGGCAGTCCCTCGTCGTAGGCGCTCTGGAAGTTCGCGCGCTCGGCGCGAGTGAGGTCGTCGCGGCGCAGTTCGGTCTGGCGGAACCGGAGCAGCTGGTTGTAGACGCAGGTCGCGTGGAAGGCCCGGTCGATCTCCCAGTACTGGTTGCGGTCGTCTCCCTGACCGGCCCGCCACCTGATCTCGATCTTGGGAGAGGTCTTGGACGAGTAGCCGTCGGCGAAGACCTGGTGCTGGAGGACGTGGAAGCTGATCGACTGGTGGGTGCCCTCATGTAGCAGGTTCTCTGCCAGGTAGAGGTGGGAGGGCTGCTCGCTGACGGTGTTCGGCGGGATGTGGCGTGCCGCCTTGTCCGAGAACACGATGACGTACGGGAGCGCGGGGTCGCTGGAGCTCGTCAGTGACGATACTCGGGCACCGGGCTTGAGACCCACCCACAGCAGGCCCCGGACGAACTCGCGTACGCGGTCGAAACCTTCGGGGTGGACCAGCGAGAGGCGGTCCAGCGCTTGGACGAGGACCGTGCGGCGCTCGCCGGTGTGTTCGGCGATCCGGTAGTCCGCCAAGTTGATCTCGTTGGCGATCTCGGCGGGGAGTTCGGCGTGGAACCAGTCGAACGTAGCCCCGGCCACGGTGACGGGTTCGCTGCGCAGGGATCGGGCGTGCTCGGCATAGGGGGTGCCAGTTTTCACCAGGCGCTCCATCAGGGCGAACGGCAGCGCCGTCTCCGCACCCTCCTCGCGGAGCCGGATCAGGTCCGGGTCCTTGCGGTCGAGGTCGAAGAAGGAGCCGGCGGGGACGCGGTCAGCGATGGCGGACTTCAATGTGGACTCTCCTTGATCTGGGGTGTGTGCGGCCGAGAGCGGCGGGTCGGCGGGGGTGAGTACCCGTCGCCGACCCGCCTGTGCAGTCAACTAGCCGGCACCGGTTGGGGCTGAGGTCAGGCCTCGGTGCCCACCGGGGCGAAGTCGCCGTCGGGGACCCTGTGGTCCAGGCGGCGGGTCAGGGTCTCGACGCCCGTCTGCGGGGCGAAGTCGCCGTCGGGGACGCTGTGGTCCAGCTGGCGGGTGAGGTTGGTGACCTCCGGGTCACCGGGCTTGAGGGTGGCGGTGCTCATGTGCCTCTCCAATCGGGTTGGCTTCTGCTCGCCGGGGTGGGTGAGCAGTCTTTCCGAGATCTTGCAGGTGATCGGCAGGGCCGCCCGATTGTGTGGGCTGGGCGGCCTGGCATCGCTGTTGTTCGCGGGAGACCGAGTTGGTACTAGGCTTCCGCTGCCACTGCGATGCCGTAGTCATGAAGTTACGGCCAGTGAATCGACGGTTCGACGGACTGCCAGTACGAGTTACCCGGACGATCGAGGCCAAGGGGGGCCTGGAATGGCTGCTCGGACACCACCGAGAGGTATCGAACCGCTGACTGGCAGTCAGTCCGAGGCCGTGCGGCTCCCCGAAGGGGTGATCTCTGGCTTCCTGTTCAAGGTCATCCGGGAGCAGATCCCGAAGACTCAAGACGAGTTGGCCATGGACCTAGGGGTCGACAAGAGCACCGTCCAGGGCTGGGAGTCCGGCCGTCGGCCGCTCTCCTCCACCAGGGCAGGGAATCTGGTGGTGCTGCGCCGGAAGCTGATCCTTCTGGGCGCGCCGGCTGGTCTGGTGGGTCTGATCAGCCTCGCGATGGACGCGGACTTCGTTCTCGGCGAGATACTGCGGTCACGGCCTACGAGGTCCGAGGTTCTGGAGCATCCGTTGGCCGGGTGGGTGCTTACCCGGGACACCACGCACATGATCGGGTGGGCTGTCAGCGGGGTTCTGCCCGGTGCTGTGGCCTCGGAGTTGAACATCCCTGCCGCCCGACGCGGGCCGGTCTCCACTGCGCCGCTCCTCGGGCAGGACGTGCGCTCGCGATTCTTCGACAACCTCCGGCACACTGCCGACCTGGTGGAAGCCGGGGGTGAGGAAACCGCGTTGCTCCGCAGACAAGTCTGGTACCTGTCCTCCTATGACCGGGCCCGCGATGTGGTCGAGTGGTTCGGCGGGATGCAGCGTCGAGGCCGGATTCCCTCGGCCGGCTCAGGGTGGTCACCCCGCTGGGCCGAGGCTCGGTCGGTCGCGGCGGCACTGGCGCGGCAGGGAGATCCCGAGTTGCTCCGGGACTTCATTGCCCGCTCAATCACCGACAACGACGACTTCGAAAACGCAAACCTGAACTACTGGGCTCACTGGCTCGGGCTTGACTCACGTCCCCAGACCAGCGATGACTTTATGGCCGAGCACGAACGGCCGGAGTGGGACGCTTCCTCACTGCTGCGTCAGTTCGCCGTCCGGCTGGACCGCGCAGGCGAGTACACCGACCTGTACGTTCATTCGATCTGGGCACTCATGCTCGGCCGACGCGGCCTGGCCGACGCAGACCCCCGTACAGCCCGCGATCTGGCCGCACGAGTGCGCACGCTGCTCGAAAGTGACGGTCTTTCACAGCAGTCCCGCCGCGAGCTGGAGTCTGTGCACTACGGTCTGCGGGTAGGCGGCTATGGCAACAACCGACCCAACAGCGAAGGACAGCGATGACGGACGACAGGCAGGCGAAGGGCACCGCGGGCTACCTGTTCGAGGCGGGCATGCTCAAGCGGGCGAAGCGCTCCGGCTGGTGGATCGCTGGGGTCAAGGACCCCGAGACGATTGCCGAGCACTCGTTCCGGACGGGTGTCGTCGGCGCGGTGCTCGCGATGATGGAGGGCGCCGACCCCGCCAAGGTCGCCCTGCTGTGCCTCTTCCACGACACCCAGGAGACCCGGGTCGGCGATATCCCGCACATCGGCCGCCGCTACCTCACCGCCGCCTCGAACGAACGCGTGACAGCCGACCAGGTCAGCGCGGCTCACCCTGCCGTCGTCGCCGGGGTTCAGGCGATCGTGGAGGAGTACGAAAACGCCGAGAGCCCGGAAGTCATCGTCGCCCACGATGCGGACAAGCTGGAGTGCCTGATTCAGGCCGTGGAGTACCGCGAGCAGGGGTATCAGAACGTTCAGCCGTGGATCGACAGCAGCCTCGGCAGCCTCAAGACCGAGTCAGCTCGCACCCTTGCTGAGGCCGCACTGACAATGACGTCCTTGGAGTGGCAGAGGGTCTACCTCGGGTGACGCCGCCGCCGGGCGATAAGCAGCCCGCTCGGCAAAGTGAGTTCATCGCCATGGCAGACGGCATGGACGCTATCCGCGCTCGGCTTGGCCTGTAGGCGCTGGCCGCGTCGCTCGCACCCCCGCCTCGATCTGGAGGCGGGGTGCTGGGGTTTTGGGCTTGTCTCCGTCAGCGGTGCGGGTTTGGTGTCACCCGGCACTTCTCCTCTTCCTCCGGCGGCGGGAGTGGGACGGCGATGGACAGCTCGATGCCGGCCACGGCCCGGAGCCGGTAGCCGTACCCCGGCTGGAGGGTGCCCGGCGGGGCGCGTGAGGTCGATGTCTGCTCCGGTGCGGGCCCGCTCGGCGCGCTCGCGCTCGGCCGGCTCGTCGGTCACCCCCGTGTTCGACCTGGCCGCCGGCCTCCAGGACCTGGCAGCCTGTCGCCCCCTCCGGGCGACTCGTCGTCGCCGCGAAGCTCACGCTGGACCCTGCGAACGGCGCGGATCGCGACAACTGCCGCCTCGCTGAGCCGCGGGATAACCCGAAGCAGCACGAACCGAAGGCCCGCAACGCCTGTACCGAGAGCAACCAGCCACTCAGGGACTCTCACCGACAACTCCCTTTGATAGGGCAGATCGGGGGAGGTCCCTGTTTTTAGGCAGGCTCGACCCGACCTACCGCAAGCGGTAGATGAATCGAGACCTGCCGGTGCAGGTGCTCGGAAAACTCGCTCAAGCTAGTGAAGTCGAGGCTTTCCGGTGCGGGTTGAGCGTCAACCCCCGCCCAGCCGCTGTCAGTACACCGGTACTCAGGCGGCTATGCGGGGGGTAACCCCGGGTGTATTCCCTTGCACCCGGGGTTGCGACGTACCGAGAGGTGCCAACCTCTCGGCAGTAGCTTCATGGCCTTCCGTCAGATATGTCAAACCGCCTGGAGGCATCCCCCTTTGACCACCCTGGACTTCGCCGACCTGAAGGCCGAGGCTGAGCGCAAGCACGCAGGTAAGGGCCTGAAGTTCGTCGCATCAACGTCCACCTCGGATGCAGAAGGCGTCGGCGGCGCTGAAGTCCGCCACCGCCGCCGTGCGCTCCGAGTTCGGGGGCGCGGTACGCGACGTCACGGCGTCTCGGCGCAGGGCCGTCGCGGCCCGGTCGCATCGCGCGTAGACCATGCGCGTAGACACTCCTTGACCTGTGGGGTTGATCGCCCCTACGGTTCGTGGATCACGCAGACCCCACGCCGGTTCGACGGGCGAGTCGCGCCCTCCCGGCCTGCGGGAGAAGGAGCAGACCCTCATGCCCGAGAGCACCCTGACGTCCCGTGCGCGGAAGGTTCCCACCCTCGCCGTCGGCGTCGTCGTCGGCGCGGTGGTGGCCGGCGGCGGGCTGGCCGCGGCCGATGCCGCCGCGCCCCGGACGGACCGTCAGATCACCAACATGACGGACGAGGTGGCCAGGATCAAGGCGTACTACGGGGACACCGTCGACGCCAACGGGGAGCACTGGCCCTCTCCGGACAGCAACTATGCCGCCCAGGTCAAGGGCGTCGAGACCAAGGCCCGGAAGTACCTGGCGCAGCAGATCAAGTACGACCGCGACGGCAGGAAGGCCATCGTGCTCGACGTCGACGACACCACGCTGTCGACGTACAACTACGAGCTCGAAACGACCTTCGTCTACAACCCGGCGAGCAACGCCCAGTACATCGCCACGAAGACCATGCCGGCCGTGTTCGGCATGAACGACCTGGCGACCTGGGCCCAGCAGCAGGGCTACACGGTCTTCTACATCACCGGCCGCCCGGAGGCCCAGCGCGCCGCCACCGCCGCCAACCTCGCGGCCGTCGGGTACCCGGTGGCGGACGAGGCGCACCTGTTCCTGAAGAACACGGCCTCGCCCGCGCCGTACCTGGCCTGCGGGGCGAAGTGCTCGGTGATCGAGTACAAGTCCGGCACCCGCGCCCACATCGAGGACCTGGGCTACGAGATCGTCGGCAACTTCGGGGACCAGCAGAGCGACCTGTCCGGCGGGCACGCGGACAAGGGCTTCAAGCTGCCGAACCCGATGTACTACCTGCCGTAGGGCGCGGAGCCGGCCGGGCCGTCCTCCGTATTGCCGCCCGCGCGTCGCGATGTCTGAATGGACGGGAAACCGTCGTTCCGCAGGCCGGTAGGCCGGCAGGCGAGCACGTGAGCGGGCGAGCAAGTGCGCGGACGAGCGGGCGAGCAGGTGAGGAGCCGTCGCATGCCAAGGGCCAGGGTCAACGGCGTCGATCTCTACTACGAGCTGGCGGGGGACGGCGACCCGCTCGTCCTGGTCCACGGCTCCTGGGGCGACCACTTCAACTGGGTGCCCGTCCTGCCGGCCCTCGCCGAGCGGTACCGGGTGCTGGTCTACGACCGGCGGGGGCACAGCCGGAGCGAGCGGCCACCGGGGCAGGGCTCCCGGACGGAGGACGAGGACGACCTCGCGGCGCTGGTCGAGGAGCTCGGCCTCGCGCCGGCCCACGTCGCGGGGAACTCCTTCGGGGCGTCGACGGCGCTGGGCCTGGCCGCGCGGCGCCCCGGGCTGTTCCGGAGCCTCGTCGCCCACGAGCCGCCGCTGATGGGGATCGTGACGCCGGACGCGGAACGCGGGCCGGTTTCGCAGGACACGCGGATGCGGGACATGCAGGTGAAGGTCGACTCCGTTCTCGCACACCTGCGCGCCGGTGAGACCTTCGAGGGCGCCCACCAGTTCGTGGAGGAGGTCGCCATCGGCCCGGGGGCGTGGGACGGGTTCCCGGAGGTCGTCCGGGAGACCTTCCTGACGAACGCCCCGACCTTCCTCGACGAGCAGGACGACCCCGGGTGGTCGTCCCTCGACCTCGGCGGGCTGTCCGGCTACCGGGGCCCGGCCCTGCTGACCATGGGCACGGTGAGCCCGCCCTGGTTCCCGGTCATCATCGCCCGGCTCGCCGAGGCGCTGCCCCAGGCGCAGGTGCGGCAGCTGGTCGGGGCCGGGCACATCCCGCACGTCACCCATCCCGCCGAGTACGTGCAGAACCTGACCGGCTTCATCGAGGCCCACACCTGAGGCTGCCGACGCGCGCCCCCTGGGGTGGTCGTGGCCGGACACGCCCAGGGGGCGCACCACCGTTGCGTCCGGGGGCGCGCGCCGGGCACCGGCGACCTCGGGCCGGCCCGGCCGTGGGTGAACGGACCTACGGCCCGGGTGAGTTGTGGTCCGCTGCCGCCGCGATCCGGGAATCGGGCCGCCGTGGCGCTCGTCGCCGTACCGTCGGTGCCGCTCCTCGTGGTGGTCGGATCGGCACCCGACCGATACCCGGTGCGGGGCGTCCCGGACGTGCGTCCCGACCTGGCACGTGCCGTCCCGGCCGATCGGTGTTAGGGAGCCTCGCGAACGGGCAACCGTGTGGTGGGGGCACGTGCTCGGAGGTGGCGGCGATGGACGGGCAGGGGCTCTCCCACCGGGAGCTGCGGATCCTGGCGGAGATCGAGAAGGAGCTGCGGGCGGACGGCCGCCTCGACCGCGCCCTGCGCACGATGCGGCGCGGGCCGGGCTGGCTGCTCGTCCGCGCGCTGCGGGCGGTCGTGCGCGTGCCGGCCTCGGTCCTGTCGGTGCTGCTGGCACTCTCGGCGGGCCTGGCCCTGGTGAGCGCGGACGCGAACTCACCCGACGTCCTGGCCGCCTTCTCCCTGGTGTGGGTGCCGACGTTCGTCCTGTCGGCGGCGCGGCTCATCGCGTGGCGGTGGCGCACCGGCTCGCGACGGCCCGGCCGCTGACCGGTCCCGGAGCTCGCCCACCACGGCCCACGCGACCGACACCACCGGCACCGCGACCACCGCGCCCAGCACACCCGCCAGGACGGCGCCGCCGATCACCGACAGCGCCACCGCCACCGGGTGGATCCGCACCGACCAGCTCATCACGAGCGGGTGCAGCAGGTGGCCCTCGATCTGACCGATGACGACGATCAGCGCGAGCACCAGCAGCGCGACCACCGGACCGCGCGCCGCCAGGGCCACCAGCGCGGCGACGGCCAGCGCGATCGGCGAGCCGATCAGCGGCACGAGCGCCGCGACGAACTCCAGGACCATCAGCGGCAGCACCAGCGGCACCCGCAGGACGGCGAGTGCGATGCCCACCAGAACGGCGTTGACGGCCGCCACGATCAGCACTCCGCGGGTGTACCCGGCGAAGGTGCGCCAGGCCGCGCGCCCGGCCCGCGCCCACACCGGCTGGGCCCGGCCGGGGAGTTGGTGCTGCGCCCAGGACCACATCCGGTGGCCGGAGTGCAGGAAGAACACCGAGCAGAACACCGCGAGCGCGAGCCCGGTGACGAACTCGACGGCCCGGCTGGCGCCGCTGAGCGCGGTGTTGACGAGCGCCGAGCGATGGGCGGTGATCCACTCGCCGATCTTCGCGCGGAGGTCGGTGACGGTGCCGGGCCGGAGGTGGAAGGGCGCGCCGGTCAGCCAGTGGTCGATCCGGCCGAGGCCGCCGCGCAGCTCGGCGCCGAGCCGGCTCCACTCGTCGGCGACGGTCGTGCCGACGAGCGCCAGGACCCCGCCCATGACCACGGCGGCGCACACGAAGGCGAGCAGCACGGCCAGGGAACGCGGGAGCACCCGGGCGATGAGGTCGACGAGCGGCCGCAGGACGGACGTGATGACCAGCGCCACGAACACCGCGACCACGGGCACTTCGAGCTGGGCGAGGACGGTCACGACGAGGTAGGCCGTGACGCCCAGCAGGACCAGCCGCCACGCGTACCCGGCGGCGGTCCGCAGCCCGGGCGGGACGCCGTCCCCGGAGGCCGACGGCAGGGCCCGGGGCGGCGCCACCCGGGGCCGGCGGCTGCCGAGCGGCGTGGGACGCCGGGGCGGTCGGGCACCGTTCACTCCCACGGACCGCCTCCCTGACGTCGGCCGGGCTCCGTCCGGTCCTCTCGGTTGCCCCGGCGGGCGCACCGGCATCGGCTGCGCCCGGCGCCGTGGCGGCCCCAGGTCTACCGCCCGACCGGCGCCCCCGCCCCGCGTGCAACGCCGACGCCCGCCGGATCAGCGCCCCGGACCACCCGTTCGCCGCAGCTCGGGCGCCGGTCTCCGAGAGCGGGACGCGTCCACGGAGGGTTTCAGTCCTGGAAGGTCCATTCGTTCAGCACGTCGAGGTTGCGGAACACCGGCGGTCCGTCGCACAGCGTCGCGAGCCGGGCGGCGAACTCCGTCGTCTCCGGGCGGGCGGAGTTCTCCATCGCCTGTTCGTACGAGGGGAACTCGACGATGTTCAGGTAGACGTTCTCCTGGTCGCGGTCACGGGTCTGCAGGGACCGGGTCGCTATGCGGTTGCCCGCGTTCTTCTCGACCCAGTTGTCGAGCAGGGCGTTGAACTCGTCGATGCGGGTCGTCTTGTACTCGATGATCTGGATGAAGCTCACGTCAGGGCTCCTCGTCTCAGCGGCAGGGAGGGTGGCTGTCCGCCACGTCCAGCGTCGCCCTGGCACCCGGGCCCTGCAAGGCAGGCGGCTTCGAGGGGGCGCCGCACGCCCGCGTCGGCGGGCAGGACAGGATGGGCGCATGACCGAGACGCACACGTGGAGCTACGACGGGACCGAGCTGGCCTGGCTGCAGGCTGCCCTGGAGCGGCCCGGGCAGCGCGCGGGACACGTCGTGGGCGAGCTCGTGCCGGGCGGGTTCGGCGCGTACCTGCGGGTGTTCCACCGGTTCGACGCCTCGGACGGGTCGGGCCGCACCCGGTCCTGGCGGGAGCGGGCCGAGGCGGCGGGCCGGCCGTTCCACGCCGAGATGAGCCACGGACCGCTGCTGCAGGACGCCGACGGCCCCGACGCCGACGTCCGGTGGCTGGCGGATTCGGGGCAGCCCGACGTCGGGACCCGCCGGGCGCTGGCGCGCTGCCTCGGCCGGGTGACGGGTGAGCAGCCCGTCCTCTTCGCCTACGACCTGGCGGCCCTGCTGTGGGGCGCGCCGGAGCCGCTGGTCAGGCGTTCGTCGCTGGCCGGGCTGGACTCCTCGCGGCCCTTCGTGGCGGCCGAGGTCGGGCTCGATGCGGACTACGAGGAGATCACCGGGCCCGAGTTCTGGTGGCCGGAGGACCGGAGCTGGGTGGTCACCAGCGACTACGACCTGCTGTCCACGTACGTCGGGTGCTCGGCCGAGGCGGCCGCGCTGATCCTGGCTGACGACGGGATCGAGGCGCTGCCCGTCACCCCGGGCACCCGGGTCGACTTCGCCGCCGACGATGCGAACAGCCGCTGAACCACGGGGCAGGTGCTCTACTGCGGGCTGCGCTACTGCGGGCGGATGATGACCACCGGGCAGGCGGCGTGCTGGGCGCAGCGCGTGCTCACCGAGCCGAGCAGGGCCCGGGTGAAGCCGCTGTGGCCATGGCTGCCGACGACCAGCAGTTCGGCGCCGCGTGCCGCGTCCAGGAGCACGTCGGAGGGGTCGCCCATCACCATCGTCCGCCGGATCTGCACCGGCACGTCCACGCCGAGCACCTCGTCCAGCTCGTCGTGGAACCGCCGCTCGGCGAGGTCCCGGTCGAAGGACGTGTCGACCACGGGCGCGGACCAGCCGAAGTGGCTCGGCGGCTCCCACGCGCCCACCGCGTCGACGACCCCGCCGATCAGCTCGGCGTGCCGGACCGCCCAGCGCAGCGCGGCGCGCGACGGCTGCGAGCCGTCGACGCCGACCACGACGCGGGGAACGGAGTCGTTCGCGTTCATCTGTACCGTCCTGTCGGTCGTTGCCCGGTCTGTCGTTGCCCGGTCTGTCGTTGCCCGGTCCGTCGCTGCGCTGTCCGTCGTTGCCCCACGCACCACGGTGCGTGCCTCCGCACGCCGCCGCCAGTACGGCCCGGCACCCGGGTGACGACGGTGCGGTGGCCCGGCGGGTGATCGAATCCGGATACGGGAGGGGACCGAAGACTGCCGGGTTCTGGCAGTGTGCGGCGACCGCGCCCTTGACACGATCTTGACGGCGCCCGCGCACGAACGGTGGTGGGCGGTGACGGGGGACGGAAGGAACGGAACGGTGGGGGTTGTCGTCGTGGACGACGGGCGCCCGGTCGGCGCGGCGGTCGGTGAGCGGCGTTGTACGATGCGCGTCGTCGACCGAACTGTGGGGGAATCGGGGGGCGCATGGACGGCGAAACGCCGTTGACGGGACGTCGGCGGAGCGACCGGGCCCAGGGGGACACCAGGCTGACGGGCGTCCTGCTGGTCGTCGTCGGCCTGCTGACGGCCGCGGCGGCGCTGCGGTCCGACGGCGGGCTGCTCGGCACGGCCACGGCCGGGCCGGTGCGCACCATCGGTTTCGTGGTCCTGCTCGGGATCGGCTGGGCGGTGCTGATCGGCCGGTTCGCGGTGCGGTTCCGGGAGGAGGTCCGGACCCTCATCGGGCCGACGCCGCGGACCGAGCGCCTGCGGGAGGCGGCGATGGTGTTGCTGCCGCTGGCCGCCCTCGGGGTGCCGGCGCTGATGCTGGTCCTCAACAGCCGCACGGGCGGCGACCACGGCTTCACGCCGCAGCTGCCGCCGCAACTGCTGCCGACCTCCACTGCGACACCGCCGCCTCCGTCGAAGGAGACGGACGACGGCGCGCTCATGCTCCTGCCCGGGCTTCTGTTCGCGGTGTTGGGGGTGGCGATGGCCGTCGTGCTCGTGGCCGTGATCGTCCTGCTGCTGCGTCAGCGCGGGCGCCTGCGCCGCCGGAAGGCCCAGGTGCTGCTGCCCGCCGCGCCGCCGCCGTCCCCGGAGGACGTCCTCGCCGAGGCCGTCGTGTCCGCCCGCACGGCGCTGACCGGTGACGACGCGCGGGCGGCCGTGATCGCCTGCTTCGTCGCCATGGAAGGCTCGCTCGCCGCCGCCGGCGTGTCCCGGCGCGACTCCGACAGCCCGACGGAACTGGTGGAACGTGCGCTGTCCCACCAGAGCATCGACCCAGGCCAGGCACACGCGCTCACCGCGCTGTACCGGGAGGCCAGGTACTCGACGCACCCGATGGACGACGGCCACGTGCGCCGGGCCCGGGCGGCCCTGGACACCATCGGCGCGGCGCTCGCAGCCGCACTCACCGAGGGCACACCCGCGCGGCCGGAGCCGCCGGAGCCGCCGGAGCCGCCGGAGCCGACGGAGCCGCCGGAGCCGACGCCCGCCGGCGCGGCAGGCCCGGCAGGCCCGACAGGATCGACAGGACACGGCCGATGAGAATCCCGCAGACGCGGACACCCGGAGACCCGGCCGACGGGTTCGCCGCGCCCGGCTCCGTCCGGCACAGCCTGATCGAGCTGACCGTGACCGCCGTCCTCGCCGAACCGCTCCTCGCCCTGGTCGGCGGCCTGCCCGGGGCCGGGGCCGGCGCCGTCCTGCTGACCGTCACCGCCCTCGTCACCGCCCGGTACGTGGCCGGCGCGGGCGCCCTGGAGACGATCCTGCGCCGCCGGCCCCGGCTGATGGAGGCGCACGAGCCCGGCCTCGGCGACTGGCGCTGGACCGTCGGCCAGGCCACCGACCCCCAGGGCGACTGCAGGCCGCTGCGCACCCGCCTCCAACGGCTCTACGCCGTACGGCTGTCGGAGGCCCACGGCCTGCGGCTGCCGGCCGATCGCGACCGGGCCGCCGAACTGGTCGGCCCCCGGCTCTGGCCCTGGGTCGATCCCGAGGCGCCGGCCCCGGCCGCGACCGTCCCGGCCCCGGTCCTGCGCGCCCTCGTCGACCGGCTGGAGTCCCTGTGACGGTCCAGCCGTCCCCCTGAGGCACGTTGACGGCGCCGCACCCCGCGCCGGATCCTTCGCATCCCACCATCCACGAACAGTCTTGCAGGAGAGCCATGTCCGTCCTACCTCAGGCCCCCGCCGCACTCGACGGCGCGCACACCCCGGCCGAACCGGCGGTGGCGATACCGGTGCTGACCCCGAAGGAGGCCGGCGACCGCGCCCTCGCGGTGCTCGCGGAGATCGAACGGGCCGTCGTCGGCAAGCCGGAGGCGCTGCGCCTGGTCATGCTCGGCGCCCTGGCCGGCGGCCACGTCCTGATCGAGGACCTGCCCGGACTCGGCAAGACCCTGCTGGCGCGCTCGTTCGCGACCACCCTCGGCCTGGACTTCCGCCGGATCCAGTTCACCCCCGACCTGCTGCCCTCGGACGTCACCGGCGCCCCCTTCTACGACCGGAACACCGGCGAGATGGTGTTCCGCCCCGGCCCGCTGTTCACCCAGCTCCTGCTCGCCGACGAGATCAACCGCACCCCGCCGAAGACCCAGGCCGCGCTGCTGGAGGCGATGGCCGAGGGCCAGGTGTCCGTCGACGGCGAGACCCGCCGCCTGCCGCACCCCTTCCTGGTGATCGCCACCGCCAACCCGATCGAGTACGAGGGCACGTACGCGCTCCCCGAGGCGCAGCTCGACCGCTTCCTGCTCCGTGTGCGGATGGGCTACCTCCCCACCGTCACGGAGGCTGCGATGCTGCGCGCCCGGCTCGACCGCGCGGCGCCGGAGGCGGTGCTGAACACCGTGAGCAGCCCGTCGGAACTGCTGGCCATGCGCGCGGCGGTGGAGCGGGTCGAGGTCGACGACGACCTGGTCGACTACGTCATCGCGCTGGTCGACGCGACCCGCAACGACCAGCAGATCCAGGTCGGCGCCTCGCCCCGCGGCGGCCTCGCGCTGATCCAGCTGGCCCGGGCACGGGCGATGCTGGAGGGCCGCGACTACCTGACCCCGGAGGACGTCAAGGCGCTCGCCGTCCCCGCGCTCGCCCACCGCATCACCCTCGCACCGGAGTTGTGGGTGCGCCAGATCGAGGCCGACGACGTCGTGCGGCGACTGGTCGACGCCGTGCCGGCGCCGCAGACCCTGCCCCGCGCGGCCACTTCGTGAACCGCGCACCGCATCCGGGGGAATCCGCCACCCGGTCCGCCTCCGGGGCCGCCAGCGGCAGGCCCGTTGGCGCCCGGCCCGTCGGCGCGCGGCTGGTCGACGGCCTGCCGAGCAGCCCGCCCCCGCCGCACTGGCGCGCCGGTGAGCAGACGCTGCGCCTGCTCACCGTGGCCACCGCCGCGGCCGTCGCCGCGCTGCTCACCGGCCACGCGTGGCTGCTCGCCCTGGCGGCCGGGCCCGCCGTCCTGCTCGCCCTCGCCGCCCCGGGGCGCACCCGGCCGACCGCGCTGTCCGCGGACAGCACCGCCGAGCCGCGCCGTTGCTTCGAGGGCGAGCCCGTCACCGTGCACGTCACCGTCCGGCACGACGGACGGACCGGCCGGCTCGACCCCACCCTGGCGCTCGGCCCCGGCGTCACGCTGGACGCCCTCAGCGTCACCGCGACCGGCGTGGACCTGGTCGTCCACGCCGACAGCTGGGGCCGCTGGCAGCTCGGCGTGATCGACGTCGACGTCCACGACGCGGGCGGCCTGACCCGGCGCACCGTGCGCACCGACCTCGGCACGGTGGACGTGTTCCCGGTGCCCAGCGCGGCCCGCCTCACCCCGATCCCGGTCCGGCTGCCGGAGCGGATCGGCGAGCACACCACCGCGCACGAGGGCACCGGCACCGAGGTGATCGGCGTGCGCCCGCACGTGCCGGGCGAACGGCAGCGGCGCATCCACTGGCCGTCGACGACCCGCCGCGACGCCGTCCAGATCAACCAGTTCACCGCCGAGCGCGCCGCCGACGCGGTCGTCCTGCTGGACACCCTGGCCGACTTCCGCGACGCCACGACCGGACTGCGCAGCCTCGACGAGACGCTGCGCGCCGCCACCGGACTGACCCGCTCCTACCTGCGCCGGCACGACCGGATCGGCCTCGTCGCGGTCGGCGGGACGCTGCGCTGGCTCAACGCGGGCAGCGGGGACCGGCAGTTCTACCGCATGGTGGAGAGCGTGCTGGAGGTCCGTCAGGACCGCCCCCAGCGCGGCGCCGCCGTACCCCGCATCCCGCTGCCGGTCCTGCCCGGCCACGCCCTGGTGTACGCGTTCACTCCGCTCGCCGACCAGCGGATCCTCGACGTGCTCGGCCAGGTGCGCGAACGCGGCAACCCGCTGGTCGTGGTCGAGGTCCCGGCCGGCGAACCGGCCGCGCGCCCGGACGACGAGACCGACGCCCTCGCCCTGCGCCTGTGGCACGCCGAACGCGAGGCGATGCGCTCGACGCTGCGCGGGCGCGGCATCCCGGTGGCCCGCCACACGCCGGGCGAGACGCTCGACCTGGCACTCGCGCCGCTGCTGCGTCGCACGATCACGGGAGCGGCCCGATGACCCCGACGACCCCGACGACCGTGACGACTCCGACGGCCTCGACGACTCCGGCACCGCCCGTGAGTGCGACGGAAGCGGCACCCCCGCCCGGCGCCGTCCGGTGGGCCCCGCGGCTCGAACGGGCCGTCCTGCGGGGCACCGGCGCCGCCCTGGCCCTCGCCGCGGTCGGCCTCCCCCGCAGCGGTGGCGCGACCGACCGGTTCGGGCCCGCGGCGGCCGTCGTCGCCACCGGCCTCGCGCTCTGGGCCGCGCCGCCGCAGGACGATCCGCCGAGCCGGCCGGCGACCTGGCCCGCGCGCCTCGCCGCGTCCCGCACGACCCTCCTCGCCGTCGGTGCGGTGGTGCTCGCCGCTCTGTGCGAGCCGCGGGTGTGGCAGGCGCTCGCGGTGACCGTCCTCCTCGCGGCCTACCTGCTGCTCCTCGACGCGTTCGGCCCGCAGCGCCGGACCGTCCGCCCGGCCGCGGCCTGTGCCGCCGTCGCGGCGTCGCTGCTGGTGCTGCCGGTCGCCTTCGCGCCGACCGGGGCGGGGGAGTGGGCGCGCCCGATCGCGCTGCTGGGCGTGGCGGCCGCGGCCTGGGGCGTGGGCCTCGGGCTGCGCCCGTCCGCGTCGTCCGAAACCGCCGCGTCCGAGACCGCCGAGGACGGGACCGCCGCGTCCGGGAAGCCCGAGGACGCGACCTCCGAGCCGGCCGCCCGGGGGTGAGCCCGGTGCGTGCCGACGCCCGCCGGTGCCACGGCACCAGGGTCAGTGCTCGGCCAGTTCGAGGGCCCGCTCGGCGAGCCAGAGGTCGTGGACGGACGTGGGGGAGCGGACCAGCGAGCGCTGCAGCAACTCCTCGGCCCTGGCCAGGCGTTTGCGGACGGCCGAGGGCGAGACGGACAGCGCCTCGGCCGTCGGCACGAGGCGGGCGTCCAGGTGCAGCCAGGTGGCGAGCGTCTGCGCCACGGCCGTCGGGGCGTCGGGTCCGTGGAGCGGCCGGAGCTGCTGCTCGGCCCAGGCCTCGACGCGGGGCAGGGCGAGGAGGTCGTCGAGGGCGGGTGCGGGTCGGTCGTCGCCCGGGGCGTCGTCGGCGCAGTGGGGAGTGGCCGGGGCCGCGTGCAGGGCGAGCGCCAGGGCGGACCGGTTGGCGAGCCGGGCCAGGTCCAGCTGGAGCAGCTCCTGGACGGACGCCAGGCGGGCGGCCAGGGTGTTGCGGTGGATCCTCAGGTGGGCCGCCGCGCCGGAGGAGAACCGTAGCCAGGAGGAGGCGGTGGCCAACAGCTCGGCGCCGTCCGGGTCCTGGAGGCGCCTGGGGCGGTGGAGCCGGAGGGGCGACAGGAAGGTGTCCGCCCACACCGCCGCGGCCGTCCCGATGGTGAGCGGGAGGTCCTGGTCGGAGGCGAAGGTCGCGACCCGGTCGGGGCGGTGGCGCGCGGCGGCCAGCGCGTGGAACGCCTGCGCGTAGCCCGTGACGGTCTCCCGCAGGGGTACGGCGTTGCTGACCCCGATCCGGCAGGGGTGCGCCGCCGCGGGCCGGGCGGTGGCCCAGGCCGGGAGGGAGGGCGCCGCGGGTGCGAGGACGATCATGTGGTCGCTGTAGACGGGGCACGGCACGGCCCACGCGCCGCCGCCCGACGCGGCGAGCCGGTGCGCCACCTCGTCGCGCGCACCGCGCCGACCCTCGACGACGTACACCTGCACCACTTCGGGCAGCGCGGGTTGCAGAGCGCCGGAGATCTGGCGCGCCGTGGCGGTCTGACCGTTCATCAGCAGCTGGAGGACCGCCTCCCGGACCCGGTCGTCGGCCGCGCGCAGCCGGCGCTGACGGCGGCGGACGTCCTCCGCCTGCCACGCGAGGCCGAGCACGGACGCGGCGTCCGCGACAAGGGCCGGCAGCCCGGGCGGGGCCGGGCGCGGCGCCACCACGGCGAGGAGGGGCGTCTCCCCGGTGTCGTCGAGGGTCAGTACGAGGCCGGTGAGGGCGCCGTCGTCGACGGCGACGGACCGCAGCCTCCGGCCGGCGATCTCGCGCGCCCCGCGCAGGCAGAGCCCGTGCGCGGCGCTCCCCGGCGGCGGCGCGGCCGGACTGGCCGGGGTGCCCGACCGGTTCAGCAGGAAGGCGACCGTCCCGGTGCGGTGGGCCAGCCGGCGGAGCACCTGCGCCGTCCCGCCCTTGCGGGCGGCGCGGTACAGCGCGAGGATGTCGTCCGCCCGTTCGGCCTGTCGAGCCCCGGTCAAAACCCGAGTGTTGTCGACCTTCATGCCATTCCCCCCGGAACGTTCGGTACGTCACTCCGCAGAATACACGCGGTGGTAATTCGGGGGACGGCGGGAACACTGTGCACTTCGGCACCGTACGAAGCCTTCAACTGTGCAGAAAGGCACTGTTGCCCCCTTGCCCGCGGCCGTAGATTCCTTACCGAGGCCGGGCGAGGCGAGGAGTCGAAGACCGGCCGCACGGGGAGGCTCGATTCCCCTTGGCCGGAATGTCAGGGCGGGAGCGGCGGGTGGACAATGACGCCCGATTGGTTTTCCCGTTTCCGTCCAAAGGGTGCCTGCGTGGGCCGACCGCGCCTTCATTCGAGAAAGGACGAGAGATGATCACAACGACGTACACGCCGCACACCGCCACCACGACCGCATCGCCCGACGAGCACGACACCTCCGGCTCCGACACCGGCTGGAACTAGCCGCCGCCGGCATTCCGTGGCCGGACAGGGACGACAGACCGTACCCGCTGCCGTTCCACCCGCTGGAGATGGGCGAGGACGCGTTGCGCGCGCTCTGCGGGTTCGTCCTGGAGGGGCTGCCGGCGCCCGACGACGTGGATGCCGACGCTGTCGGGCTGCACGGTTTCCTCGTGCGGGATCCGGGTGCTCCGGATCCCGCGGTGGTGGAGGCCGAGCTGCGGGCCAGGGTCGCGGCCATGGGGCCGCGGCGTACCTACGTGGTGGGGGCGGATGGCAACTGGGTCAGGCAGGGGGCTCCGTAGTTCCCCGTTTCGCCTGGTGGAGGTGGTGGGTCAGGTCGCCGAGGAGGGTGATGCGGACGCGTCGTTCGGTGAAGTGCCACTGGCCTTCGGTGTGTTCGAAGCGGTCGTGGTAGCGGCCGGCGGCGATGGTCTGGAGGGGGAGGCCCGGGGCGGCTTGGAGGACGGTGACGTAGGAGCGAGCCGTAGCGGTGGGGCCGTCGAGGTCGATGGCGGTGTTCGTGGTGACGTGCTGGGTGCGCGGTGTGCCGTCGGGGTAGAGGATCACCGTGTCACGGAACCGCCGCTCGATCGCCGCGCGCCCGCTCACCGGTTCGCCGCTGCCGGTGAAGGTGGCGTGGGCGAGGAGGTCGCCGAGTCCGGCGAAGTCGCCGTCGTCGACGAGCTCGGCGTAGCGGGCGATCAGGTTCTCGATGGCCCGGTGGGCGAGGGCCGGGTCGGTGAGTGCGGTCATGGGCTCCCCCTCGTACGGCGGACGATCTTCGCTGCACAGGCTAGTCGGGCGTCCGCGCGGGTTTCCGGTCGGCGGGCAGCCGGGCCGGCCGCGCCGCGGTGGGGGGGCGCCGCCCGCGTGGGGGGCGCGCCCCCCACCCCCCCGCAGCACCCGCGCCCGCCGGGCGGGCGCCCCGACCGGGGGCGGGGGGGGGGGCCCCGGGGCGGCCCGGGCGGGGGGGGGGCCCCCCCGCCGGGGGGGGCCGCCCCACCACCGCCCCGGTCAGTCCCGCTGCCGACGGACGGCCTGCAGCTCCCGGGTGACGGCCCAGGCGTCGGCCACCGGTCCGAGGTGGCCGAGCTTGTCGGGGTTGATCACGACCCGGACGGCCTGGACCTGCCCGTCGAGCACGTCGAGCGTCATCGCGTGGAGCACCCGGCCGTCCCGGTCGCGGACGACCGCGCCGGGCTGCCCGTTGACCTCCTGCGGCGCGCACGTCGCGTCGATCCGCCGCAGCAGCGGGAAGAACGCGGCCAGCACCCGGGCCACGTTGTCCGCCCCGACGACGGCGTTGGCCAGCTGCGGCGCCTTGCCGCCGCCGTCCCCGACCAGTTGGACGTCGGCGGCGAGCAGGGCGCTCAGCGCGCCCACGTCGCCGTCCGTCAGCGCGTCGAAGAACCGCGTCGCGAGCTCCTGCCGCTCCTGGCGGTCCGCCGCGAACCGGGGGCGCCCCTCCGCCATGTGCCGCCGTGCCCGCACCACCAGCTGCCGGCAGGCCGCCTCCGAGCGCCCCACCGCCGCCGCGATGTCGTCGAACCCGAAGGCGAACACCTCCCGCAGCACGAACACCGCCCGCTCCAGCGGACTGAGGCGCTCCAGGAGCAGCAGCGCCGCCATCGACACGGAGTCCGCCAACTCGGCCGCCCGCGCCGGGTCCTGGTACGGATCGCTGAGCAGCGGTTCGGGGATCCACGGCCCGACGTACGCCTCGCGCCGCACCCGCGCGGACCGCAGGACGTCGATGGAGATCCGGGTGACGGCGGCCGACAGGTAGGCCTTGGCGGAGACGGGCTGCGCCGCGGCGGCGTCGAAGCGCAGCCACGTCTCCTGCACGGCGTCCTCGGCCTCGCTCACGCTGCCGAGGATCCGGTAGGCGATCGAGAACAGCAGCGGCCGCAGCTCCTCGAAGTCGTCGACCCTGCTCATGTCGGTCTCCCCTCGTCCGTTGCCTCGTTCGTCGCCTGGTCCGTCCCGTCAGTGGAACTGTCCGGCCTCGTAGCTCCCAGCCGGCTGCTGCGTGATGACGTTGAGCCGGTTGACCATGTTCATGAACGAGACGAGGAGCACCAGCGCGGCGATCTGGTCCCCGTCGTAGTGCTCGGCGGCGCGGGCCCACACGTCGTCGGCCACTCCGCCGGCCGCGTCCGCGACCCGGGTGCCCGCCTCGGCGAGGGCCAGGGCGGCGCGCTCGGCCTCGGTGTAGACGGTGGCCTCGCGCCACACCGCCACCAGGTTGAGCCGTACCGCGCTCTCGCCGGCCGCGGCGGCGTCCTTGGTGTGCATGTCGACGCAGACCGCGCAGCCGTTGATCTGGCTGATCCGCAGGGCGACGAGCTCCTGGGTGGCGGGCGGCAGCGACGACTCCTTGATGCTCCTGCCCGCCGCCATGATGTGCTTGAAGCTCTTGCCGACGGTCGCGTTGGCGAAGTAGTCGAGTCGGGCGTCCATGGGGTGCTCCTCCGTGATCGGGGGTGATCGTGCGTGGCTACACCCTGAGACGGGACAGCCCGCCGTGTTGTGACACGGCGGACTGCGAGGCGGACTGTGACCCGCGTCTCAGACTCGGCCCCGGCCCGGGATCACGGGCGACGCGCGAGGAAGACGAGCTCCCTGCCCGGCCGGTCGGGCGCGTCACGGACCTCCTGCAGCTCGAAGCCGAGCTCGGCCAGGTCCCGTTCGACCTCGTGCCGCTCGTGGAAGCGCAGCGTGGAGTCCGAGGTCAGCACCCGTCCGTCCGAGGCGAACGCGTACGTCCACCGGAACGTCACCAACGGCCCGTCCACGCCAAGGAGTTCCACCCACGTCTCGACGGCGCCGACGCCCGGGACCTCGGTCGTCCCGAACGAGGACGCGCGGTTCCACTCCTCCCAGGCGCGGCGGGCCGGGTCGCGGGTCTCGAAGACCAGGTGCCCGCCGGGCCGCAGCGCCTCGTACGCGCCCCGCAGGGTCTGCCGCCAGGCCTCCGGGTCGGCGATGGCCTGGGCGACGTTCGCCGTCATCGTCACGAGGTCGACCCGCAGGGGCGGCAATGCCGTCGCGTCGCCGTGGATCCAGCGCACCCGCTCGGCGCCCGGCTTCGCCCGCGCCACGTCGAGGGACGCCCCGGCGGGCTCGACGCCGACGACCTCGACCCCCTGGTCGGCGAGCAGGAGGGGGAACACCCCCGTCCCGCAGCCGATGTCGAGGACCCGGCGGGCCCCGAACTCCTCCGCGATCCGGACGTAGGCGTCGAGATCGGTGCGGTCGGGGTCGAGCGGGTCGTAGATCGCGGCCAGCCGGGGATGGGCGAAGGATGCATCCGTCATGCTGCACGTCCTTTCAGGCCGGGATGGCGGCCGTGGCACCGGACCCGGCCGGCTGCACCGGCCGTTCGGTCGGCAGGTCACGGTGCTTGCGCACCGGCGAGAACCAGAGGATCAGCGCCGACAGCGGCACGCCGGCGGTCAGCAGCCACATGGTGGGCCGCACGCCGAGCCAGGTGCCGAGCAGGCCGCCGAGCAGCGCGCCCACCGGGATCGTGCCGTAGTTGAGCATCGCGGCGCTCGCGGAGAGCCGTCCGAGGAGCTCCGGGGGGCAGTACTGCTGCTGGAAGGTCGACTTGATGATGTTTCCGGCGACGACACCGGCCGAGGCTCCGAACCCGCCGAGGACGAACAGCGCCAGGCCGGCGCCGGGCGTGGTGAGCGGGACGAGGAGGGTGAGGGCCGGCAGCACCAGCTCGAAGAAGAGCATCGCCCGCGCCGTGCCCATCCGGGCGGCGACCCGGCGGGCCACCGCGGCGCCCACGATGCCTCCGGTCGACGCGGCCGCGACCAGCGCGCCGACGGCGCCCTCCGGCAGTCCCACGTCCCGGACCAGGAAGACCACCTGGATCGACTGGTAGCCCGTCAGCGTCAGGTTCGCGGCGGCTCCGAACAGCGTGAACGTGCGGAACCAGACGTCCCCGGACACCAGACGCAGCCCCTCGCCGATCTCCTGGCGCAGCGGGCGCCTCTCCCGTGCCGCCTTGACGGGTTCGCGGTGCCGGATCCGTCCGGTGCACACCAGCGAGAGCACGAAGGTGACGCTGTTGGCGAGCACGCCGTTGACGGGCCCGGTGAGCTGGGCGATCAGCCCGCCCGCGCCGAGGCCGGTGATGCTCGCGGCGGAGGCGCTGCCGTGCAGCTTGGCGTTGCCCTCGGCCTGGTCGGCGGGGGAGAGGAGCTTGGGGAGGTAGGCGGTGTACGCGGTCTGGAAGAACACCGTGGCCACGCCGGTGGCGAGCGCCACGGCGATGAGCTGGGCCATCGTCAGGATCCCGGCGCGAGCCGCCAGCGGGACGGTCGCGAAGAGGACCAGCGAGACGGCGGAGGCGGCCAGCATGATCGGGCGGCTGCGCATCCGGTCGACCCACGCTCCGACGGGCAGGCCGATCAGCAGCCAGGGCAGCCAGCCGGCCGCGCTCAGGACGCCGACCTCCAGGGTGGAGGCGTGCAGGGTGGTGACCGCGATGAGCGGCATGGCCAGGCCGGTGACGGCGGAGCCGAACTTGTTGGCGGTCTCGCCTGTCCATAACAGCCGGAAGTCGTGGTGGCGGCGCAGCAGCCCGGTGGTGGGGCGCTCGGTCGGGACGGCGGCGTCGCTCATGACGGGTCGGACTCCTTGCGGGGCAGGGACTGGATCTGGAGGATCACCGGACGGGCCGCGGGGTCGGGCTCGGCGTCCGGGTCGGGGGTGTGACGGTCGATCACGGCCATCAGGTCGGCGTTGAGGGCGCGCAGCTGGGCGGGCGTGAGGCGCAGGTTCGACCAGCCGGAGACGGTGCCGACGCCGCGCCACTCCTCGGGCAGCTCGGCGGCCATGGCGTCCGCGACGCGCCGGAACTGCTCGCGGAGCATCTCGCCCAGGTAGACGTCGAGGGCGCCCTTGGTGGCGGGGTCGCGGTCGAAGTCGGTGGTGTTGAGGACGTTGCGGCTGCGCACGGCCCGCCACCAGCGCTCGCGCCGGGTGCCGCGGTCCGTCTCCTCCTCGATGAAGCCGTGTTCGGCGAGGTGGCGCAGGTGCCAGCTGACGGTGCCGGTGTTCTCGCCGAGCCGCTCGGCGAGGCGGGCGGAGGTGGCGGGCCCGTTGGTGCGCAGCTCGTCGAGGAGGCGCATCCGCAGGGGGTGGGCGAGGCCGCGCAGGCTCGTGGCGTCGATCCGGCGGCGGGGCTGGTCGGTCATGGTGATCACTCTAGGGTGCAGAGAACTCTCTGCATAGGTCCATCTGCAGAGAATTCTCTGCAACATCCCCGTTCGATCGCAGAGTTAGAACCTCTCACTCTTCTTCTTGACTCTCACTTCCGTCGAGAGTTATAACTTCTAACGAAGGCAACAAGCTCTACGAAAGGGGGCGGTCAGCATGGAGACCGACCGCATGATCCAGGTCGTTCTGCCGGGCATCGTGGCGCCGGAGGGACTGGAGATCCGGGAAGGCCGGGTGCCCGAGGCCGGTCGCGGACAGGTCGTGGTGGCGGTGGAGGCGAGCGGCGTCTCGTTCGCCGAGCAGCAGATGCGGCGGGGGCGGTACTACGACCAGCCGCCCTTCCCGTTCGTCCCCGGCTACGACCTCGTGGGCCGCGTCCTGACCACCGGCGAGGACGTCGACCCGCGCCTCGCCGGCCGGCGGGTGGCTGCTCTGGTGAAGACCGGCGGCTGGTCCAGCCACGTCGTGCTCGACGCGGCCGACGCCGTCGAGGTCCCCGAGGGGCTCGCCGCCGACGAGGCGGAGACCGTCGTCGTCAACGGCATCACCGCCTGGCAGATGCTGCACCGTCAGGCGCGGGTGCGGGCCGGCCAGACGATCCTCGTGCACGGCGCGAGCGGCGGGGTCGGCTCCGTCCTCGTCCAGCTCGCCCTGGCGGCGGGCGTCACGGTGATCGGCACGGCCTCCGCCCGGCACCACGACGCCCTGCGGGAACGCGGCGTCATCCCCGTCGACTACCGCTCCGGTGACGTCCCGGCCCGCGTCCGGGAACTCGCGCCGGGCGGCGTCGACGCCGTCTTCGACCACGTCGGCGGCCGCAGCGTGATCGACTCCTGGCACCTCCTGGCCGCCGGCGGCACCCTCGTCGCCTACGGCAGCGCCTCCACCCGCGACGACACCGGCTCCAAGCAGTGGCCCGTCCTGAAGATCCTCGCCCGCACCTGGCTCTGGAACAGCCTGCCCAACGGACGCCGGGCCCACTTCTACAACATCTGGGCCGGCCGCGCCCTCGCCAAGGACCGCTTCCGGGCCCGCCTGCGCACCGACCTCACCCAGGTGCTCACCGCCCTGCACAACGGCGAGGTCTCCGCCCCGATCGCCGCCCGCCTCCCGCTCACCCGGGCCGCGGAGGCGCTGCGCCTCGCGGAGTCCGGCACCGTCACCGGCAAGATCGTGCTGACGCCCTGACCGCCCGCAGGATCCGGCCGGGCGGCGAGTTCTTACCCGCCTTTGCCGCCGCTCTGCCGAGCGGCTGACCGGCGCCGTGCACTGTCGTCCCCACAACGACCGCAGGACGTACGGAAGGCCGGAGAGCCATGACGACCAGCACCAGCACCAGCACGACGAACACCCCCGCGGCCCGGGGCCGCCGCCTGGCCCTGGCCGCCGCCGCGCGGGCCCGCGTGGCGGCGGCCGTGCCGCCCGGCCCCACCGCCCGCGCCCCGACCGCCAGCCCGGCGGCCAACCCCCCCCGCCCCCCCC